>NZ_CP061868.1:315630-618761 GCF_022646885.1 Priestia koreensis
TGAATTTAAACATTGATGTTTGTTTATAAGACTAATTATTTATCAGGAGGGGATAACGACTAGCAAAACTATTTTGACTATTATAAACTTTGCTGTGGAGTAATGGTTATTACAATAAGGTGAACACTACTCCATCTTCATTTTTGTTCTACCGTCAGCAGTCCACACATGTGGAGAATGTTGCTGTACTTACATTAAAATAATCACTTAAAGGACCTCTATCCTAAGGGATAGAGGTCTTTCTGTATTCCAATCCCCATACTGATTATAATATCAAATGGTAATTACAGTAAAAATAATTATTGACAGATTAATTTGAATATTATATAAATAGCGTATAGAGATTATTAAATTTTGTACCATATGGCCGGAGACGAAGAGAAGCCATAGTCAGAAAACATGGATTTCATGTTTCTATTTGACTATGGCTTCTTTTTTCTGCTCATGGGTGATGGGGAAAGCATGAGAGGGGAGAATTTTTATGAGTTTTGAGCAGTTGGATTCACCTAAATTAAAGCGCTTTCAAAGAAAGATCACCATGCTGTCAGCAGCAGGAACATTTCTCGATGGTTTTGATTTAACGGTTATTGCCGTTGCCATGCCGTTGATTTTGAGTCAGTGGGGATTTGGACCAGGTGTGCAGGCAATGATTACTTCTTCAGCCGTTATTGGATCACTAATTGGAGCACTTTGGCTTGGGAACTTAACCGATAAGTTTGGCCGAAAAGCAATGTATGTTGTGGACTTATTAGCTTTTGTTATATTTGCCGCATTGACGGCCTTCGCGCAGGCTCCTTGGCAGCTCATTTTATTTCGCTTCTTATTAGGAATTGGAATTGGAGCTGATTATCCAATTTCAGCAACTCTTGTGTCTGAGTTCAGTCCGACAAAAGAACGTGGAAAGTACAGTACATTCTTAGGTGCGATGTGGTTTGTTGGAGCTGTTACTGCTTATATCGTGGGAATTGTGCTGTTACCACTTGGCGACAGCGCTTGGAGATACATGCTTTTAATTGGAGCCGTATTTGCTTTAATCGTGTTCTTCTTTAGGGTCACACTGCCAGAATCACCTCGATGGTTAGCATCGAGAGGTCGTGAAAAAGAAGCAGAAGAAATTATGCTAAAGATTACAGGTCAAAAAGTTATCATCCCACCAAGTACGAAACCGAAACAAAAAATAGGGGATCTCTTCTCTAAATCATTTTTCCGTCGTACGTTCTTTGTGTGTGGATTCTGGTTCTGTTATGCCGTAGCGTATTATGGAATTTCTATGTATACACCCACTATATTGAAACCGTTTACAAACGGATCGCAATTGTTAGTCTATTTAGGGTCTGGAACAGTAAGTGTTTTGGGGCTTTTAGGAGCAATTATTGGGCTAAACCTTGTTGAACGAATTGGCAGGAGACCTCTGATTATTACGTCATTTACAGGTTTATCGCTCGCCCTGATCGTTTTAGCGCTTAACCCAGCTCCAAGCTTTCAGTTCTTAGTGATTCTGTTTAGTCTGGCTGTTTTATTCGCTAATATGGGCGGAGGAATTTTGAACTTTGTTTACCCTACTGAATTATTCCCGACCGGAATTCGTGCAAGTGCTTCAGGGTTAGCGACCGGTGTTAGCCGAATTGGTTCCATCATGGGAATACTCGTTTTCCCGAATTTAGTTGCGACATGGGGGAATAGCAAGGCACTATGGTTCTTTGCTGGGATTAGTTTAATAGGATTGATTATTTCTGGAATCCTTGCTCCTGAAACAAAAGGTAAAAATTTGGAGGAGCTAAACGCTGATTTACCACTAAATACGAGTGATAACAAAAATACGTTAGGAGTGTAAGGATGGAAACGTGGCTTAGTCTTTGGTCGATTGGTCAGTTCGGTACCATAAAAGAATTTAATGAAATTAAAGCTGGCGGATTTGATGGAGTTGAAATTTGGGCAGAGCAGCTGAAATCAAAAGAATACTTGGAGTATGCTCATCAATCCGATTTAAAAGTCGGCGTTCATTTACCATTTCATGATTTGAATCTCGCTACTCCTGATCATGCTGTAGCAGAAAGAAGTATTCATGTGTTAAGCGAGTGGCTTGAAACAATGGCAAAATACGGGGCGAAGCATGCGACATTTCATGGTGGATATGCATGGTCATCTGAGGAACGTGATGAATCCATATTGAGAGCCGGCGAGAAAATTTCAAGTCTTAAGAAAGTAGCGGATGAGAATGGGATGGAGCTGCTACTGGAAAATTTAATTCCTGACAGACTAAATTATTGTCACCATATCGCGTCCAACACAGAGGAGTGGCTTCATTTAGTGAAGTCTTTAAATATCAAAGCATGCTTAGATATTGGCCATCTGGCGATGATGAAAACGAGCTGGGAGGAAGCAATTACGAGATTAGGAGATTCGTTAGGAGCAGTGCATCTATCTGATAACGACGCAAAATCGGATCTTCACTTGCTTCCTGGCGAAGGGAACGACTTATCAAGAGGATTATTCGAGTATTTACAAAGTAAGAGCTACAGTGGACCTGTCGTTTATGAAATTAACCCGTATAAATACTCCTTAACAGATATTATTGCTCATGTGTCAAAGGTAAAGGAGAAAGCATAGAAATACCGCAACAAAAAAATAGCATACAGTCGGGTAGAGAATAAGAGAAACCCCAGCTAATAAACACCTTATAAAAGGTTTTTTAGCTGGGGATTTTTTTATTTATGACACGTATGAAGAACATATCGGAGGTAACGAGATGGTGAAAGGTTTTATTTTTGACTTGGATGGAACGATTTATTTAGACAATTATCTGATTGACGGGGCAATGGAGGCCATCAATTATTTACGTCAGGAGGGTCATAGAATTGTTTTCTTTACCAATAAATCGATATCCACTCGTGAAGAGTATCTTGCAAAATTAACAAAGCTTGGGATTAAGACAAAACTAGATGAAATTATAAACTCAAACTATATTACAGCAAATTATTTAAAGCAGAATATGATTAGCACAGATTCTGTGTATGTAATTGGAGAAGCGGCATTGTTTGAAGAACTGAAGCTCGCAAATATTAAACTAGCTGAGGATCCAGCTGTGGCGACCTATGTCGTGCTAGGATGGGATCGGCAGTTCACCTATGAAAAGCTAAATAATGCGTACAAAGCCTGGGCAAAAAATGGGGCAATCATTTTAGCCACAAATCCCGATCGTACATGTCCTACAGCAGATGGTCAGCTTCCTGATTGCGCAGCGATGATTGGTGCACTTGAAGGAGCTACTGGTCAGCCCATCGATCATATTATGGGCAAACCGTCAAAGCTCGCTGCTGATTTTGTAGTAAAAGATATTTTGCAACTAGAGCCTGAGCACTGCTTTATGGTCGGAGATCGTCTAGAGACAGATATCAAAATGGGCTATGAAAATAAGCTGCAAACGGTACTGGTGCTAACAGGAATTACGACAATTGACATGGTGAAGGGCTCATCTTATAAGCCTGATTTTATATTGGAAAGTATTAAGGATATGACGGATATAAAGGAGATTACGAAGACGTTTTAGTCCTCATTCTAGATAGAGAAATGGAGGGGATAAAAATGATTGATGTTATGAAAGCTTTTGATATGGAAATGCTGGTGAAGCTTACCGTATCTGCTGTGTTAGGTTTAGCAATTGGATTAGAGCGGGAGTTAAAGAGGAAGCCGCTGGGATTGAAAACATGCCTCGTCATTTCCATTGTTAGCTGCTTGTTGACCATTGTTTCCATACAATCTGCCTATCTGTTTCCAGATTCTGATTTTGTTAAAATTCAAATGGACCCCTTACGATTAGCGGCTCAAATTGTATCTGGTGTTGGGTTTTTAGGGGCAGGGGTTATTCTTCGAAAAGATGATGATACAATATCAGGATTAACTACCGCTGCGATGGTTTGGGGTGCCGCTGGGATTGGAATTGCGACAGGGGCAGGATTCTATATAGAAGCGATTGCGGGAGTCGTGTTATTAATTATTAGCGTTGAGCTAATTCCAGGTTTGGTTAAGGTGGTTGGGTTAAAGAAGTTTCACTCAAAGGAGCTTGCCCTAAAATTCATATTGAAAAATAGAGTAGATATTCCAAAAGTAATAAGCGAACTAAAGGAATATCAAATGAAGATTGATCATTTTCAAATAAAAGAATTAGGGGATTCAACGTATTCGCTTCAGCTAAAGGTGAGGGTAAGCTATCGCGAAGATATTTATGACTTTTATAATAGCATTGCAAAAATAGAAGAAATTTATCATCCAGAGATTAGTGGCTAAGGGCCGTAATAATTCTAGATGAATAAAGAAAGGGAAGCGATATTGGTCGCTTCCCCTTTTTACTGTAATCTATTTAATTGTTCTTTTTCTCTTCTTTTTCTAGATCATGGTCATCTTTCATTAACGTTTTCATATCAATTTTTAGCATGCGATCTGTTGGGTATTTACCCGTATAACGGTACTTGTTTGCGCCAGACTCAAAAGAGACGTACAGATTCTTCTTTACTAAGACCGCTCCTTCTTTCATAGGAATGGCAACAAGACTTTCTACTGGCTTGGCTGTTTCGCCATCTAAAAACCATAGCGGTACCTGTTTTTCACCTATTTTTACGTACTGATGTGGCTCTTCTTTTAGCGGGTCATTATAACGATATAAAACACTATCATTTGCACGGCCATAAGAGGTTACTAATGAAATTCCTTTCTTTTGAACAATTGCTCCTTGCACTTTTCCTGTTGTCGATAAAACATAATCAGGAGTGGCAGGCTGATTAGAGTTTTTGTTCCATTGTTCGGTCGAAAGCATATCCGTGTTGCTTTTAATTTTATATCCTACCATCCAAGCATACTGCATTTCACCACCTCGATTAACGAAGTGATGAGTTGGATCTGTAGGGTAACTGCTTGGTTCGTAGAATTCTCCTACCCACAGAATGCCATAATCATCGTCGTACACATCGTAAGCTGCTTCAACAGGAACAGGAATTTGGTTCGTAAACGTAACTTCGTCATTGTTTTCAGCCTGAACAATGTCATTAATATCTAATGTGAAAAGGTAGTTTTCTGAAGAAACCCAGACATGTTCTTTGCTTACAGCCACACCACCTGCGTGGCCTCTGTATGGGGTACCGTCTGGATTGTACAATTCAACCGATTTAATTAATTTTTCGGTCGTTTCATCAATGACACATAGCGTTCCAGGTCTGCCGTCATTCAAATAATTAATGGTAAACAACCAGTTCTTCTTCTTATAATAACCAAGTCCTTGAGGCACTAAATCTTGCGCTAGTCCTGGTATGACTGGACCATCACTGCTAATGTTCCAAAGTGACTGGTAGTTTGGATTTTTATCGTTTGGAGATCGTTCTACCTGTGTAATAAGCTGATGACCAGGTTTCACTGTATAAACAGGCGATTTTTCTGATTCATTTCCCGAATAGTCAACAGCTGTCATTTGGAGATCATAATCGACATTGCCAGTGAGTAGGGAAAGGGTGAATTCTTGTTTTGATGCGGGTACAGAAAATTCAAGTTTATCGTCTCGGTATATGTTATATCGGTAAAGATCAGACTCTGCATTTTGATCCCATGTTAATGAAATCTCACCGTTTCCGGCAGTTGCCTTGATGTTACTAGGGGTTTGGGGTGCTACATCATCTGTTTTTGATCTAGGCGGAGCCTGCTCGAGATAAATCCAACCAGGTGTAGGTGTTTGATTACCAGAAATAATTTGCATAGTGCGACTACCATCTTGTGGATGACGGAAGGTAATTGATTTATTGGCAATAACGTTTTCACCCTTATAAATGGCTTTAACAATCTCTTTCCCATTCTGATCTGTAAGGGATACGGTCTGTTGTCCGCTATTGACTAATCCACTAATATTTTCGAGGCGTTGTATACGATCTTCGGTAAGATGTTTGCTTTTATAAGAAGAAAAGTAAAATTGGTTAAACCCTTCTAATGAAAGAGGCTGAACTTCTTGTCTCTGCGTCCAAAAAATCATCGTATCCCACGGAGCTATTTTGGCAGGTTGCTCAATTATTTTGTTCCAGCTACTAGATTTGAGGTGATACCCTTGAAGATCGACCTCTTTGTCACTGTTATTGTAAATTTCCACGTATTCATAGGCATCATAGCTAGAATAGTTATCGGTGTCCGGAATAACTTCTGTAATTAATAGCTGAGGCACCGTATTTTCAACGGCTATTGACTTGGAAACAGGAAATAGTACACTATTTCCTACTACTAAAAGGAGTACAACCAAATAAATTCCCCATCTGTACGACTTACTTAATCCCATTTGCTTCCCATCCCTTCCTTTTCATCAATCAGAGTATCTTATCAGCCTTTTTCTACAATTGAAGTTAGAGATTATTATGTAATCACGTGAAAAAACCCTGCGATCTTCAAATATACTACGTGTGTCGTAATATACTTAAAGATCACAGGGTTCTCCATATCTCTACCCAACGATCGGTAATGATAAAATATCTGATTATTTAGATAATAACACAAAATACATAAAATAACAACGTCAAATGTCAAAATTCCAAAGGGAAGGATCACCTGACGAAATCGCCAAAGCGCCTGCCTCTAATCCCTGAAGAATATCATTTTTCGTACTAATTAAGCCACCCGCAATAATCGGTAGGTTAATTTGTCTCGTAAGCTGATCAATAATACTTGGCATTAAACCAGGTAAGATCTCAATCGCGTCTGGACTATACGTTTTACACATTTCAATCCCTTTTTGAAGGGCAGCACGGTCAATGAGGAAAATACGCTGAATGGTCATTAGCTTTTCCTCTTTGGCAAATTTAATAAGGCTGTTCTTTGTTGTAATGATTCCTGTTGGCCGCCAAATTTGAGCGATATACTTGATAGCACTTCTTGTATTAGAAAGACCTTCAATAAAATCAATATGAATAAAAATATGTTTTTTTGCTCGTTTAAGTCGTTCGAGGTAATCTTGCATGTTTAATAGATTCCCTGTCAGAAGAAAAACCGTATCACAATTGCTTGCGATTGCTTTTTCAATATCAGCTTCACTTTTGACCGATGCAATAACCTGTGACTGAACAAGATCGACAATATTCAAAGATAACAGCCCCTTGGTTTTTACTAGAAAATAAAATAGTAGTCTACGTAATTAAAATTAGTCTATGTAATTATTCGCTATAAAATGTTCTCTTTCCTTTGAAAAAGAAGAAGAGGGGGCATTTTGTTAATAAAAACCCTCTACGTTTGTTTCAACATAGAGGGTTTACGCTAGCTTTTATTATTTAGAAGAAACCGTCTCAAATTCAGAAACCTGTTCCTGCTGTTGATCTTCAATATACTTCTTACAAATCTTATAGCATTCTTCCACATGAGATCTTCCTAGAAGCTTCATGGCTCCAAAGCTAATTCCTGCAGCGGCGGCTTGTCCGATAATAGGGACAAACTTAACAGAAGCTTTTGTGGCTACTTTAACGCCCACTTTTTTGAGAAGCTGTACGACCAATTCTTTCGTAATTAATTTTCCAGCTAGTTCTGCACCAAGTGAGCTAATAATCATCATTAGAATGCGCTTTGTTTCGGTATCAAGTTCGTCAATTTGCTCGCTTGATAACCCAAACTTTTTATTAATTTTACTCGTTAGCTCCATCATAATCCCCACATCTGCACCTACATCAAGACCTGGAACGGGAATAACCGCGACTAGACCTGAGGCTGATGCTCGCTTGTTTACAAGCTTCGTACATTCTTTTTTTATTTGATCCAATTCTTCTATAGTAGTTGGTATCATTGTTAAAGCCTTCTTTCTGAATGGATATGTTCTAATATAGCATATTTTGGAGGAAAGAATCCTTGAGTTTGACCTCTAAAATCATGCCTAACGTGATCCATAAAAAATAAGGACCAGTCATCTGATCCTTACTTTTTAGTTGCTAAGTCTATTTAATTAACTCATTTAAAAAGAATTAAACGTCTAATCCAAAGTCTGTTGCAATACGGCCCAATCCACCTTGATAGCCAGCTCCTACAGCTGAGAACTTCCATTCGCCGTTGTGACGGTATAGGTCACCGACGATGATCGCTGTTTCAATGGAGAAATCTTCACCTAGGTCATAGCGAATAACTTCTTCGTTTGTCGCTTCGTTTACAATTCGGCAAAAAGCATTGGATACTTGACCAAAGTTTTGAGAGCGCTCATTTGCATGATGAATGGTAATAACGAACGAAATTTTTTCAACGCTTGCTGGCACGTTTGCCAAGTCTACTTTAATTTGCTCGTCGTCTCCGTCACCTTCACCAGTTCGATTATCTCCAGTGTGAACAACAGAACCATTTCCACCTTCAAGCTGGTTATAGAACACAAAGTCTCGTTCAGAAGCACATCTTCCCGTAGAGTCTAAAAGGAACACGCTGGCATCTAAATCAAAATCTCCTCCGCCATCGTATTTGTTTGTATCCCAGCCAAGTCCTACTAGAACTTTGGTAAGACCAGGGTTTGTTTTTGTTAAATCGACTTTTTGACCTTTTGACAATGATAATGCCATAATGATGGCCTCCTTTAAACAGTATAGATTTTTTATATTACGTAACGTCTGTATTGTAGCTTCCTATATGAAAACGTGTAAAAAAATGTCATATAGGAGATTCGGTTTCTATTTTACAGAAAAATGACCATAATTAATAGTAATAACCTTTGATAGAAGCAGTTGTAGAAAGAGTGAAAAGCATTTCACAGATCCCTGCTCTCTGGTAATCTATATAAGAAGAATTCACTAAAAAGGAGAACACATGAACAACTATAAATTAACGATTCAATACGATGGCGCTCGCTACAAAGGCTGGCAGCGTCTTGGAAATAGTGATATCACGATTCAAGGTAAAATTGAGAATGTTTTAACAGAACTTGCGGGAGAGAAGATCGAAATTATTGGATCTGGACGAACAGATGCCGGTGTTCATGCGCTTGCTCAAGTAGCCAATTTCAAAATGAAGAAGAGTGCAACGACGGAAGAAGTAATGGACTATTTAAACCACTATCTTCCAAATGATATTAGCGTTGTAAAGGTCGAGATGGTTCATGATCGTTTCCATGCTCGCTATAACGCGGAAGAGAAGACGTATTCCTATAAGATTTGGAATAAGAAATACACGCATCCGTTCATGAGAAAATATAGCATGCACGTTCCAGAGCAGCTTGATTTGAAAAAGATGAGGGAAGCTGCCAAGCATTTTCTCGGTGAGCATGATTTTACTTCGTATTCAAACGCGAAGTCGAAGAAAAAGTCGATGGTGCGTGAAATCTATTCCTTAACGATTGAAAGAAATGATGGCTTTATCGAAATTAACGTTTGCGGAAACGGCTTCTTATACAACATGGTACGAAAAATTGTAGGTACGTTAATTGAAGTAGGCGTAGGAAATGTAGACGCTAATAGTATACCGAGCATTTTAGCATCTAAAGAACGCATTCAGACAGGAAGAATGGCTGAAGCAGAAGGGCTGTATTTGGATCACGTTACGTTTAAGAACTAGGGTTAGTTAAGCTTTTGAGTAAATGATTTAAGTAAACACCTTTGTCACAAATGGATAGAACAAAGAAAAGCTCGAAAGTCTAGATCAAAACGCCAAGGTAAAGGGATTTCGTGATCTTCAATGTATTACAGATGAAGACGATACACGAACAAGACTATCTGTTTGGTAACAGCTGATTTTAATCGTGAGTATATGCCAAATTAATTTCTAGACTACTAACAAAAGAAGGACCTATAAAAGGCCCTTCTTTTATTATTTGCGCCCAGCTGTCCACTGCATGCCCCATTTATAGGCTTTGTCCATCTGCTGATGGCCGTCAAAATATTCAACAAGACGTTTCACGTTGAAGGTTTGGTTTTGGACGTTTTCGATCATGGCAATGGCGCACATGATTTTTCCATTACGATGCTCGTCCATGTTTACGACGATGTCTTCGCCATTTTTATACTTCAGCGTTACAACGCCGCCGACTTCATTCCAGTTGGCAGCCCCTTCATAAATAAAGGTATAAACAAGGATTCGCTTAATATCGGTTAGTTTATCTCCGTTAATACGAAGGTTTTCTCCATTTGTTGATGCTCCTGTACGATCGTCGTGATCTAGCTGTATGTATGGATCTCCTTGTAGGTTTCCAAAGGCATTTCCAAGGGCTTGCACGCAGCCGCGTCGTCCGTCTTGCATCTCATATAAACATCCGAGATCAAGATCAGCGCTTTTGTTCCCGCCTAGCAAAGCTTTGAAAAAGCCACCAGAGCTTGGTTTTTGATTCCAGTTTAAATTTACCGAAATTTCGCCTAGAGAGGTATGTGTGTCTTTTGAGAGGTTAATTGATTGGCCTTTTTTCGTTAGTTGGATCATTGTGATTCTCCTTATTGATAGTTTCGTCACGCTAAAATCGAGGAAAAACCTTTTTGCGATGCAAAGATGGGTTTTCTTAAGGGTATCATGCAAAAACAGTTCTTTCAAAAATTTACCTTTAAAAGAATACTTTGAAACCTGACTCATTAAGAATTTTATAAGGGTATTTTATCTTCTCCTATAAAATTATCCTTCGTTCTCTACGAACAGTTTGATATAATGAGCAGTAGATAAGGCTGATACTTTTTCATTTTGGTTTACAAATGAAAAAGATGTAATCGCCTTTTTCTTTTTGTGCGGAAGAACGTAATTGGCGTTTAGTTTGACGAAAACTAACCAAAACTATGGATAAATCAACAAGTTATAGGAGAGTTATAAATGGATAATAACGATGTTTTAATTCGCTTGCGCTATGCGCTGGATATTAAAAATACAGATATGATTGAAATGTTTAAGCTCGGTGGAGTAGAGGTAACAAAGGAAGAGCTGTTCAAGATTTTAACAAAGTCGCCTGAGAGCTATGACAGCGATGAGGATTTGTCGGCACACGATGACCGCATTACGTGTGATAACATTATGCTCGATTCATTTTTAAATGGTCTTATTACATTTAAACGTGGAAAGCAGGAGCCAAAGCCAGGACAAGTGGTAAAACCAGAGCCACCGGTTAAAAATACGGTGAACATGAATAACCGCGTCTTAAAGAAAGTAAAGATTGCGCTGTCCCTTACGAGCGAAGATATGCTTGATATATTTGATGACGGTGGCATTGCGGTATCTAAGGGTGAGCTTGGTGCTTTATTACGAAAAGAAGGGCATAAAAATTACAAAGAATGTGGCGATAACTTTGCAAGAAAGTTCATTCGTGGGCTAACGGTACAATATAGAGGATAAAAGGTAGAAGCATTCTATTGCAGGTCAGTAGAGTGCTTTTTTACGTAAAAAACACCTCCATCTGTTTGGAGGTGTTCTGTGCGTTATCGGCGTTTTTTCTTTGCTTCATCCACAGGGTTTTTCTTCACAATCTTCTCAACGGCTACTTGGACATGAATGTTTGTATCATCAACATCTGTTACGAGAAGCACTTTTGCTTTTTTGCCTTTAATTTTTAACTCTTCTCCCGTAGCAGGGACATTTTGACGCAGCTGACTCAGTAAAAGCGTTTTGTTTTCAAAAAAATGTACGGCTACCATTTGTCATCCCCCATTTCAAACATATGCGAACTTCCTAACAGCGTATGAACAGATAGCTAATTTTAGAACGATAGGACGATCTCATAAATTTTTAGCAGATGCTTGTTATAAATCTCGTATTCTTGGACATACTTATACTATTAATTAAATAAGAGGATGTGTCGGAGAATGAAAACGAAAATTGCGATTGGGGTAAGTGTTTTTACATTATTAACAGGTGGACTAGCTATTGCCGCGGTCTATTATCTAGCAGGTATTGCCGCGTTTCTCATTACGGTGTTTTCATAATAAAACCCAAGAGGATCACAATCTCCTCTTGGGTTTTATTATTTTATGAACCATTCTCTGTTCCTACTGACTTTTCTTCAACTGATGCCCCTCAGGCTCTGGGTGAATCATAATAGAAGCATTTTCAAAATGACGCTGGATTTTTTCCTCAATTCGATCACATAACTCATGAATACGTTCAATGCTGTGCTGTGAGGGTACAACAAGGTGAAAATCAATGTACTGTTCAGATCCAGCTCTTCTCGTTTTGAAATCGTGCACTTCAATATATTCGTGTTTAAATGATTCAATCGCTTTTAGAATAGTGGCTTCCTCTTCTTTTGTTAATCGAGCATCTAATAGAGGAGGGAAAGCTTCTTTCATTAATTTCGTCGCTTCAAACATGATATAAAGTGCTAATACAATACCGATGATAGGGTCTAGAAACGTCCATTTTGTAAGGGAAACAAGTATTAAACTCCCTGCAACTCCAAGGGATGTATACACATCGGTTAATAAGTGAAAGGCATTTGATTTCATCGCAACAGAGTTCACTCGTTCTGCTTCTTTATTCACCACTCTAGATACAATGAAATTAATAAGAGCACCAACCAACATTACTGCAATACCGAGCCATGGAAGTTTAAGAGGTTCAGGCGCAATGAGCTTATGAACACACTCGTAAATAATCCATATCCCTGCGACATAGATTAGTAGCGTTTCGATGGTTCCGGAAATGTTTTCTACTTTCCCGTGGCCATATGGATGCTGTTTATCGGCAGGTTTTCCAGAGATGCGAACGGAAATGAAGGCAATTAACGAAGCAAGTAAATCGAGCGAAGAGTGGATGGCTTCTGATAAAACAGCAACTGAACCGGTCAGTAATCCTACGATTAGTTTTAACACGACGACACTACTGTTACTGAGTACGGACAAAAAGGCAATACGAGCAGAGTTATTTTTCACTAGTTTCACGCTCCTTTGAAAATGATTTACTTTTATACTATCAAGCGGTTGCTGAGTGGGTCTATAGCAACGTTTTTAGTAATGTTCAGCACTTTTTTAGGGTGTGAAAAAAGTTGCTTTTACGAAAAAAAATGATAGAAGGGTTACTTTTTTTAAAAGGTCAAAAACCTCCTATGTTGTTTAGCTCAATAACGCAATGGGAAAAACCGAGCATAAGCTAAATTACTTGGAGGGATTATGATGGGGAAAACAATCTTCTTTACTGGAGCTGGAACAGGACTAGCCCGCGGAGCTGCGATTGGTCTTGCGGAACAGGGGCATCGGATCATTGCAACGACGGAGCTGACTGCACAAAAAACGGATTTGCTGAGAAAGATAGAAGAAAAGGGGCTAGACATAGAAGTATTTAAGCTGGATATTACAAATGAACGTGATCGAAAACAGATTTCAGCGTATGATTTCGATATATTTGTTGCCAATGCGGCGATTAATGAAGGAGGACCTCTTGCAGAAGTACCAATGGATCGGTTCCGCGCTCTTTTTGAGGTGAATGTATTTGCCACACTTGAAACGGTACAGCTCGCAGCACAACAATTTATGAAGAAACGCAGCGGGAAAATTATCTTTATGAGCTCAATGGCCGGAATCTCGGCTACTACCTATGTTGGACCTTATACGGCAACAAAACATGCGATCGAAGGAATTGCCCAAACGCTAAAGAATGAGCTAGAGGAATTTGATGTGCAGGTTGCCACTATTAATCCTGGCGCTTATAAGACGGGCTTTAATGACCGTGCGGCAGAAGAAAAATATAAATGGTATGATGAAGAACATCATTTGACGAGCAGAGAATCGATGAAAAAGCAGGAAGAAGGGTTAAAGGATCAGTTTGACCCTGAGGATATGATTCGTAAAATGATTGAGGTTATCCCGAAAAACCATCATAAATTTCGCATCGTGCACCCACAAGAAACAGAGGATCAGTTGAAAAAGACGGAGCAGGAGCGCTGGGAGATGGAGGTCTAGTCTCAGCCTAAAGTCTGAGATAAGTTCAGACCAAAGCCGTTCGAAGTGAGCGTGAAAAGGGCGTAATATATGACTGTAAACAACTTTGTGGAGGTCATACTATGAGTTATACTCTTTTTGTAAAAGCAAACAACCGAACATCAGCTGAATCAGCAACAGTAAAGCTATATGAAGCTTTTTTAGATAGCTACAAACAATCACATCCAAATGAGGAAGTCGTTGAGCTAGATCTATTCAACGAAGAGCTTCCATACTTAAATGCCGATACAATTAACGGTCAATTTAAGCTTGGACGCGGAATGGACGTAACAGAAGTAGAACAAAATGCAGCAAACGTTGCGAACCGATACTTAGATCAATTCGTAGCAGCAGATAAAGTCGTACTTGCATTCCCACTTTGGAACTTCACGGTACCTGCCGTACTACACACATACTTAGATTATTTAAGTCAAGCAGGGAAAACGTTCAAATACACACAAGAAGGTCCTGTAGGACTACTTGGTGACAAAAAAGTGATGCTTCTTAACGCACGTGGTGGCGTTTATTCAGAAGGTCCTGCAGCGTCAGTTGAAATGGCTGTAAACTATGTAAGCAATGTTATGACATTCTTCGGTATTACGAACTTAAACAGTGTCATTATTGAAGGACATAATCAATTCCCAGACCGTGCGGGTGAAATCGTCGAAGCAGGTCTTGAAAAAGCAGCATCAGAAGCAAAAGTATTTTAATAAAAATCCCGTGCTCGTCGCATAACGAGCACGGGATTTTTCTCTTACAGAAGAATCGCTCCTGTAACCAATACGACAAGCGTAATGGCATTCATAATGATTTTGAATTTGTTTCTCTCTCCAATAGATAGAAGAAGATCAACAAGCACCACAATTCCTAAAATAATGAAAGCAGCCCTTAGTGGCAAGTGGAACAGGTAAACCGCCAACACAATGACGAGATATAAAATACCTAAAAGTAGTTGTTTCTTTGATTGCATCGTTACGCACCTCAATTATGTAAAATAAAAACCTGATGATAAGTCCATTATATATGTTTCTCCAAAATTCTTGTGAATAAACAGCAAACGGACGTCTATTCGCTCCCCTCATTCTTTTCTAGTAGTTCAATAAACATCTTTACGCTCTTTTTTTGTTCCATGATGGGCGCATAAAGGTAAGATAGAGTGCGAGTAAACGAATAATCCTTTAATTTTACGACAGATAGGTTTTTCTGTCGCACATCGCGCTCAATGACATATTTCGAGAGAAGCGACAGACCCATTCCGCTAATGAGTGACTCCTTAATACCTTGATTGCTGCTAATGGTCAGCAGTGACTTTACTTTTAAGCCATTTGAACGAATAACATGATTAAGGTATTCTCTCGTTCCTGAACCGACTTCACGCGTAATCCACGACTGATTTTGAAGCTCGGCTACTGTAATTTCTTCTTTCTGTACGAGAGGGTGCTGTGTAGAAGCTGTGATAAAAAGCTCGTCCTGCATAAAGGGATGAACAGAGAGCGTTTTTTCATTAGTCTGACCCTCAATTAACCCAATATCCACTTCAAAGCGACGTACATACTGAATAACTTCCTCCGTGTTTCCGATTACGGCCTGAAGTTCAAGCTCAGGATAGTGATCCTGAAGATCACGTAGAAGAGAAGGTAAGATATATTCACCAATCGTAAAACTAGCACCAATTTTTAATTCACCCTTGATCGAATGATGATGCTCGAGTATTTCTTGACGAGTCTGGTCATAAATCATAATCATTTGCTTTGCACGCTCGTATAAAATTTCCCCTGTAGGCGTAATTTTTAATACTTTTGGCGAACGCTCAAACAGCTTTGTTTGAAATTCTTTTTCGAGATTTTTTATATGAGAACTGACGCTTGGTTGAGAAATCATGAGTAGCTTAGCTGTTTTCGTGAAGTTCTTTACTTCCGCAAGCGTAACAAACGTTTTTAACTCATCATAGTACAACTAGAGACCCTCCTTATTATTAATAATCTTAATAGTTATAATAAGTTATATTTATTTTACTAATGCGTTCATTTTGGGTAAAGTAAGAAGTAGAAACTTTTTTAATATTTCATCTTCTAAAAACCAACTTAATTTATAGGGAAAATAGAATTGAGAAAAATTTTAGGAGATTGGAATACAAGGACGGGGAACGACCATCCTTGTATATAAAGAGAATAACGAATCGTTTAGATTTTGTTGAGAGGTGGATATCGTTGCAATTTCAAGTTATGAACAGTCCATTTAATGAGGAGCAGGCAGAACTCCTTAATCGTCTTTTGCCAACATTAACGGAATCACAAAAAGTATGGCTAAGCGGCTACTTAGCAGCTATCCAGGGACAAGGGGCAGCGGCTACAGCGCCAACACCTGCACCACAGCCACAAGCTGTATCAAAAGACGTAACCGTTTTGTACGGATCGCAAACGGGCAATTCACAGAGCCTTGCGACAAATGCGGGTAAGAAGCTAGAGGAAAAAGGGTTTAACGTAACCGTTTCTTCAATGAATGATTTTAAGCCCAATACCTTAAAGAAACTTGAGAACCTTTTAATTGTCGTCAGCACGCACGGCGAGGGAGACCCGCCTGATAATGCGCTTTCGTTCCATGAATTTTTACATGGCAGAAGAGCACCGAAGCTTGAGTCTCTTCGTTACTCGGTTTTATCTTTAGGAGACAGTTCATATGAGTTTTTCTGTCAAACAGGAAAAGAATTTGATGAGCGTCTTGCTGAGCTAGGTGCTGAGCGCTTATATAATCGCGTCGACTGTGATTTAGACTACGACGAACCGGCAGCTGAGTGGTTACAGGGTGTGCTTGATGGACTTAGTGAGGGTCAAAGCAGTGCGACGGTTTCTGTGCAAGAAACGACGCAAACATCAGCAACATCTTCTTATTCACGAACAAATCCGTTCCAAGCAGAAGTGCTTGAGAACTTAAATTTGAACGGACGCGGCTCGAATAAGGAAACGCGTCACTTAGAATTGTCTCTTGAAGGTTCAGGGATTCAGTATCAGCCAGGAGACAGCTTAGGGATCTACCCAACGAACGATCCGGAGCTAGTCGAACTTTTACTGCAAGCAGGGAACTGGAGCGCAGACGATAAGGTAACGATTAATAAACAAGGGGAGAGTGCGACGTTAAAAGACGCGTTAACATCTTCGTTTGAAATTACAGCGTTAACGAAGCCCGTGCTAGAAAAAGCCGTCGCTTATCTTGAAAGTGAGGCTGCAGCCGAGCTTGTAGCAAAAGGTAACGAAGAGAGCTTAAAGGCTTATATAAATGGGCGCGATTTCGTCGACTTACTGCGTGATTACGGTCCTTGGACAGGGTCCGCACAGGAATTTGTCTCAATTCTTCGTAAAATGCCTGCAAGACTCTATTCCATTGCGAGTAGTTTAGAAGCAAATCCTGAAGAGGTTCATTTAACGATTGGAGCTGTACGCTACACGGCACATGGACGTGAGCGCAAAGGTGTTTGTTCTGTTCTAGCATCTGAACGCCTGCAGCCGGGCGATACGATTCCGGTGTACATTCAGCACAATCAAAACTTCAAGCTTCCTGAAAATGCCGATACTCCAATTATTATGGTAGGACCAGGCACTGGCATTGCACCATTCCGTGCGTTTATGCAGGAGAGAGAAGAATCAGGAGCCGAAGGAAAGTCATGGCTATTCTTTGGAGATCAGCACTTTGTGACGGATTTCTTATATCAAACAGAATGGCAAAAGTGGATCAAAGAAGGCGTATTAACGAAAATGGACGTAGCGTTCTCTCGTGATACGGATGAAAAGGTCTATGTTCAGCACCGTATGCTTCAAAAGAGCAAGGAGCTGTTTGCTTGGTTAGAAGAAGGAGCGGCTGTGTACATTTGCGGAGACGAAAAGAATATGGCCCACGATGTTCAAGAAACGCTTCTCACAATCATTGAACAAGAAGGTAATATGAGCCGCGAAAAGGCGGAAGCATACCTTGCAAATATGCAGCAAACAAAACGCTATCAGCGTGATGTATATTGATCATACTCTTGATGCACTAACGGTTTGACGGAAAGGAGTTTTTATAGATGGTAAACACAAAGTTAAAAGCGCCAGATGGCCCTCCGAGTGATGTGGAGGAAATTAAAGAGCGAAGTAATTACTTGCGCGGAACGCTTGCAGAATCTATGCTTGAGCCAATCAGTTCAGGTATTTCAGAAGATGATAATCGCCTGATGAAATTCCACGGAAGCTATTTGCAGGACGATCGTGATCTACGTAACGAGCGTCAAAAACAAAAGCTAGAGCCAGCCTATCAATTTATGCTTCGTGTTCGTATGGCAGGTGGAGTCGCAACACCTGAGCAATGGCTAGTCATGGATGAGCTAGCACAAAAGTATGGAAATGGAACACTGAAACTAACGACTCGTCAAACGTTCCAAATGCACGGCATTTTAAAATGGCATATGAAAAAGACGATTCAAGAAATTCATGCGTCTCTTTTAGATACGATTGCGGCTTGTGGTGACGTAAACCGTAACGTCATGTGTAACCCGAATCCTGATCAATCAGACGTCCATGGTGAAGTCTATGAGTGGTCGAAAAAATTGAGTGACCACTTACTTCCTCGTACGCGTGCGTATCATGAACTATGGTTAGATGAGGAGAAGATCGAAGGAACACCGGATGTGGAAGTAGAGCCAATGTACGGAGCTCTTTACTTGCCTCGTAAATTTAAAATTGGGATCGCGGTTCCGCCTTCCAACGATATTGATGTATTCTCACAAGACTTAGGATTTATTGCGGTAGTAGAAGAAGGCAAGCTTGTTGGGTTCAATGTTGCAATCGGTGGCGGTATGGGAATGACGCACGGTGATACTGAAACGTATCCTCAGGTGGCAAAAGTCATTGGCTTCTGTAAGCCCGAGCAGATCCTTGATCTTGCGGAGAAAGTAATTACGATTCAACGTGATTATGGAAACCGTTCTGTACGTAAAAATGCGCGTTTTAAATATACGGTCGATCGCCTAGGACTTGAAAATGTGAAAGCTGAACTCGAAAATCGTCTTGGCTGGAGTCTAGAAGAAGCACGAGAATACAACTTCACACATAACGGTGATCGTTATGGATGGGTAAAAGGCTCAAACGGCAAATGGCACTTCACTCTTTTCGTAGAGGGTGGACGTGTGACAGACTACGACGGATATAAGCTGATGACGGGACTGCGCGAAATTGCAAAAGTCCATAAGGGAGATTATCGCTTAACAGCTAATCAAAACCTAATCATCGCCAATGTATCTAGTCAGAAAAAGAAAGCGATCAGTGCACTGATTGAGGAATACGGGTTAACAGACGGAAAAAATTACTCTGCCCTACGCCGTAGCTCAATGGCATGTGTATCGCTGCCAACGTGTGGATTAGCAATGGCAGAGGCAGAACGCTATCTTCCAAAGCTAATTGATAAAATTGAAGAAATCGTTGATGAGAACGGTCTGCGTGATGAGGAAATTACAATTCGTATGACAGGTTGTCCGAATGGATGCGCTCGACATGCGCTTGCTGAGATTGGATTTATCGGGAAGGCGCCAGGAAAGTACAACATGTATCTTGGAGCAGCGTTTGATGGCAGTCGTCTAAGCAAGATGTATCGTGAAAACATCGGGGAAGAGGAGATTCTAACCGAGCTTCGTGGCCTACTTGCAAGCTATGCGAAAGAGCGTCAAGACGGAGAGCATTTTGGTGATTTCGTGATCCGTACAGGAGTCATCAAACCAACAACAGACGGTACTAATTTTCATGCATAAAAAAAGAGGGGCATTTAGCTCCTCTTTTTTGATTTTTTTAACTTATTTCCGTATTCCAATCGACTTTTCTTAATGGGCTTGTTTTTGAAACGAGTGACCGAACAAGGTAATGTTCCTGATAACTAATTAGCCGCTGTAGATGCTCCTCATTGAGCTGAGAAAAGTGAACTCCAGCGGTGACGGAGGTAATATACTCTTGCCAATTCTGGTAATGCTCTTGTGATTTTTGGGCGGCTAGCCGTTCATAGTACGCTGCTTCTTGCTTTGAAAGATAACCGACTTGATGTGCCATACCTGCAAATAGAACACAGCCAGCATAATCAAACGCGCCAATGTTAGCATCTCTACCATCAGGTAATCGATGAAGATATGCTTGAGCGACTCGAAACTTCACGATTAGTGGTTCATCTGCTAAGGAGTTAATATGGGCATCCTGTTCCTCTTTTGAAAGCAACAATAAAAGGTTTTGAATCCGATAAAACTCAGTTCGAGCTCCAGTTTCCAGCATCCAGCTTAACATTTGATGAGCACTTTCGTTGTCAATGACGTTAATGGACTCAAGATTTTTTTTGGATATTCGCTTAGACAGGCCGTTTGATCTTCTGCTTGTCGTGTATCTCACCATTGAATAATAAGCGCCGTGCCCATAAAAACGAGTAGAGGCAAGAGCAGAAATAAATCGTCTTTGTTGTTTATGCATGAATCGATCCTCCTCCTTTTTACTTCATGGCGCGAATGAGATGTCTCCATTCTCTTAAAATTTTGATCACACATAGAATGATTAAAAGAAACAATAGAACCGTCGGAATCGTGATTGAGAAAGGTTCGGCAGTGGGGTCCGTCAGTAAAAAAGTAATAGACCCCGTAACGAGAACCCACTTAGGTATATCACTTGTGATGTTATTTCCTCCAATTCCAATCATGTTCCAAAAAACGAAAACAAGAATAATCGGGATGAGGGTTCTAAGTCGAAATTGATTAAATATGAACGAACCCAGCTTACTCATGAAACTCTTTTCCTGCAGTTCCCGACGCAAGGATGCTTTTGGGAAAATGTGTTTATACTTCTTTCGATATGCAGGTGTCCCCATTAGTTGATGAATTTCACTTAAGTATGTAACAGCTTCCGCATCATATGGAACAAGTCTCTTGAGATCCTTGAACTGCTGTCTTGATTCCTCAAGTCGTCCTTCTTTTAGAAGAATTTTTCCCTTTAAGCTAATTGCCCCGGTATGCTCAGGATGAGAGGCTAAAAGCTCGTCACATAGGTCTTGTGCTTCGCTAAACATTTTTCGATTATACAGCGCACGGGCTAAAAACATCTTTGCATCTATATCGGTTGGTCGAAGTGTGAGATATTTCTTCCATAAAGCAATGGATTCTGTAATAATGCCAAGCTTAAACAACGTATCTGCTTTGACTCTAAGAAGGTCAGGATCGTCTGCAAATATTGCTTCTGCACGTTCAATCGAGAGCAGTGCTTCGTCTAATTCGTTTGTTAAAAGATAACCGAGTGCTTCTTCGCGCTGAGAGAGAAACTCATCATGATCAATGTTGGCATACTTAATTGCTTCAAACGAAAGAGATGGATAAATACCAATTCGCTGTTTGTAAAAGCGTAAGAAATTCGCTGTAGATTCAGGGTCTAATCCATGATTTCCGGATTCCATCATCGCTCGCCATTCAAACTGATTTTCTAGCAGCAGCCAAATGTGTTTTGGTAAGGTGTAATGCTGCGTAATAAAGATGAGCAGATCTTCACTGATACGTTGCTTTAGCTCCATATCCCACAGGAGATCGTCATCTAATAGCTCTAGCCACTTTTCCTCCTCAATACGAGAAGGGAAGTCATTGTAAAGATCTTCTGCGTTATCGAAGAACTGCTCAATCGCATCCTCTTTATCCCACTCTAAATTTTGATGGGACGGTAGCTTAATGAGAGAAGGAATATCAAATAGTTCTTCTTCCTCTTTTTCTTCAAGGTTTAGGGTAGGTTGATCATTTACTTCTTCAATATTTCGATTAGGTCGATTGTTTACTTCTTCCACAGGTATATCTGGTACCGGTACGCGCTGCTTTTTCTTCCGCTTTGCTTGTTTGGATACCTGATCGTACGCTTCTCGAAGCATTTGATACCCTTCTGGATCGTCTTCCGGATGATACATCTTCAGCTTCTTTGAGTAAGCTTTTTTAATCATCGAAAGATCGTCTGTTGGCTCAATTTCAAGAATATCCCAAGGTGACATCATACGGGTTGCCAACTTTCGAATTCATCTAATGCTTTTGTAAAGTCTACTGCTGCATGGCGAATCGTTTTGTCATCCTGCGTGGCAAGCGCCTGTTCGAAGCGTTCAATCGCATGTGCTACAATGTGTCTTTTGTCTCCTAACGATTCTTCATATAGACGTTCACCACGTGCAAGTAACAGACGATTTTCAGTGCGTTCGCGTGGATGAACTTTAATATCTTTTAGGCGTTCCATACGCTCTGCCATTTCTGAAGCCGTTAATCCGCCTTCATTTTGCTCAATAAGCATGTGCTTCTTTTCACCAGTGCTTACAATCGTCACTTCAACCTCTAGAAGACCGTTGACATCATACGTATAGCGAATATCGATCTGTTCTTGACCTGCAGGTGCAGCTGGAATGGCGACATCGAATTCGCCTAGTTTGAGGTTATTTTCGACCATTCGACTTTCACCTTGATACACATCGATTCGGACGAATTTTTGCCCATCGTGGATCGTATTAACGCGCTCTACGCGACTAATAGGAATAGGTGAATTTCGTTCAATAATCGGGAGAAAATGACCAGATGAATACTGATCATATCCTACTTGTCTTGATATGCTTGTGCCAAGTGAATATGGACAGACGTCTGTTAGAATGAGCTCGCTTACCGCTTCGTTTCGCTCTTTTAACGCAACTTGTACGGCTGCACCTAGCGCAACGGCTTCATCTGGGTGAATGGTTAGGAAAGGAAGCTTTCCAAACATTTTGCTTACAGTATTTTTAATCATTGGCATACGCGTTGCGCCTCCAATTAAAATAACTGCATCGATTTCGCTTACGTGAAGATCGGCATCTCGAAGCGCACGTTCAATTGGATTGCGAACGCGAAGTAATAAAGGCTGTGTAAGCTTATCAAACTGTGAGCGCTGGATTGTTACAGTATGTAAGCGATCTTCAAGATGTAGGTTCATTTCAGCACTTTGATTCATTTCCCCAATTTGACGTTTACACTGTTCAGCTTGTTTGAATAGGACGGATAGCTGCTGTGGAGTAAGAGAATTTGGATCAATCTTTTCAACGCTAACGAAATAGTTCATAAGAAGCTCTGTAAAATCCTCTCCGCCTAAAAAGTTGTCGCCGGCAATTGACTTTACTTCCATTACGCCATCAAAAAGCTCTAGAATAGAGACGTCAAATGTTCCACCACCTAAGTCAAATACAAGAAACTTCGTATCATCTTCATGTTGATGAAAGCCATAAGCAATGGCCGCAGCCGTTGGTTCACTAATTAAACGTTCTACCTTTAGACCCGCTAATTCAGCAGCACGCTTCGTAGCTTTGCGCTGCCGATCGTTAAAATAAGCAGGAACACTTATAACAGCACTTGTAATCTCCTCATTTAACGCAGCTTCGGCGTCTTTTTTAAGTGATTGTAAAACAAATGAAGATAATTCTTCCGGTGAGAATCGATGTGATCCAAGAATGTAGTTTTTGTTTGTACCCATATGTCGTTTAAACGTGGAAACGGTAAGGTTGGGGTGAGTAATTAGACGTTCCTTAGCAACATCCCCGACTAAAATCTCACCGTTATCATCCATACTAACAATAGAGGGGGTAAGGTTTTTGCCTAATACGTTAGGGATGATTTTCGGTCCATCTTCTGACCAATAAGCAACAAGGCTGTTAGAAGTACCTAAATCAATTCCAATTGTAGTCATATTATTCTCTCCCTTATTTGCTATTTATGTAGGTTCATTTTTTCACAGTGTCTATTATATAGGTTGTATTATGAAAGGGAAACAGAAGATCCCAATCACACTAGTGATTACCGATTATGGATAAGTTTTGTGTATTGTAAACCGTTGATAGTAGAGGGTTTGTAGAATCCTGGTTCTTTATATCTAATTTTTACCATCAACTAAATCATTCTCTTTTACCTTGCATTTTTTCTCTTCATGGAAGCTCGTGATGCTTTGAGTGGTAATATGATCAAAAGGAGTATAAAAGGAAGTAGGACACTTCTTTTTAACGATCATTTGGTAAATGACAAAAAGAACAATGGCCGCCATAAAACAAGAAATACTAATCACAAACAGCAAAAGGATAATTAATAGAACGCCTCTAATTTTCTAATCTTTCAATTTCCCGATTGATTTTACATGAAAACCTATTTAATGTAATAAATTAACAGAAAAATAGCCCATATGTAAAATGTCTTGGTGAATTATTTTTGAAATTATTGGATAAATAGTAAAAAAGTATATTGAACCATAAAAATGAGTGAGCTATAATAACATTAACGAAAGCGCTTTCGATAAAGAGGAGATAGTAATGATTACAATCTATGACGTAGCAAAAAAGAGTGGTTTTTCAAGTACCACCGTGTCTAAAGCTTTAAATAATTATTCAGATGTAAGCGAAAAAACGAAAAAGAAAATTTTAGAGACGGCTGCAGAGATGGGATATTTACCAAATGCCCACGCACAGTATCTGTCTACTAAGAAATCATGGACGCTTGGCGTCATGTTTTCAGAAGCAAACGAAGTTGGAATGAAGCATCCTTTTTTCAGTGCGGTTATTGAAAGCTTCCGCAAATATGCCGAGCGAGGAGGATACGACTTAATTTTAGCATCTCGTAATCTGCGAACAAGAGATACTAGCTATCTTGAACACTTCTTACATCGTGCTGTAGATGGGGTGATCGTCATTTGTTCAGATCCTACGGACCCGCAGGTAAAAGAGATCGTTGAAAGCGAGCTTCCGGTCATCATTATTGATATGGATCACCAAAACTGTAGTATCGTCAAATCGGATAATGTTGAGGGAGCAAAGATGGCTGTTCATCATCTACATCATCTCGGTCACACTAAAATAGCTCACATTGCGGGTGTTCGTTCTTCAGATGTGTCGAATGAACGAATTAGAGGGTACGAAGAGGCAATGAGAGAGCTGAATATTCCTTGTGATCCAGAGTATTTAATCGATGGTGGATTGTTTTCAATCGAAGATGGTAAACGAGCTATGAAGCAGCTATTAGGTTTACCTGACACACCAACAGCAGTTTTTGTCGCAGGTGATCATATGGCGGTTGGTGCAATCGAAGCGATTAAAGAGCATGGCCTATCAGTGCCTGAAGATATTTCAGTGATAGGGTACGACGATATTGAAATGGCTTCGTATATTACGCCGAAGCTCACGACGATTCGTCAAGATACAGAAGAGATTGGAAAGCGAGCTGCTGAAATTTTGATTGAACAAATCAATAAGAAAAATAAGATGATTGTTTCTGAGCGCATCCCAGTGGAATTAATGATACGTGAATCTTGTAGTACGCCGAAAAGAGAAAAAAGAAAAAAATAATTTTTTTAATGATAATCGAAAGCGGTTTCGATTTTTTTAAAGAGTATTAACGAAACCGCTTTCGTAAAAGAGAAGGGGCTATATGATGAAAAAGACGATTACGGTTCTAATGGCACTAATTCTAGCAATTGGGCTACTTGCTGGATGCAGTAATAAAGAAGCAGGTGGCAGTTCGAACGGCAAAAAAGTGGACCTGCGCATTTGGTCATTCACGGATGAATTAAAGAAACCAATCAAAACGTTTGAAGAGAAAAATGGTGTGAAGGTCGAGCTGACCATTGTGCCAATTGCCGATTATCCGACAAAGCTAAAGCCTGTTCTTGAAAGTGGAGTAGGTGCTCCTGATGTATTCACAGGGGAAATTGCCTTTTTAAAACAATGGGTTGATGCGGGTTATTGGGAGAACTTATCTGAGAAGCCTTATAACGTTGATAAACTAGCAGACAAGTATATTCCATATGTATTTGATCTAGGAAAAGACAAGGATGGAAATGTAAGAGCACTTTCTTGGCAAACGACTCCAGGAGGGATTTATTACAAGCGCAGCATTGCGAAAGAGGTGCTTGGAACAGATGATCCTACGAAGATTGGTGAGATGTTAAATTCAATGGACAACGTATTTGCGGTAGCAGAGAAAATGAAGGCTAAGGGCTACCGTATGTTCCCAGATGAAGGGTCTATTCGTTGGTTCTCTCAAGGAAATAACCCAACTGCTTGGGTAGATGAAGATAAAAAAGTACAGTTAACAGATGAAAAAATTGAATTTATGAGCTATGCAAAAGAGCTACGCAAAAAGAATTATACGGCTCTAGCTGGTGAATGGTCTCCGGCTTGGTATGAATCCATGGATAAGCCTGTCAAAGTAAAAGAGGATGGAAAAGAAGTCGAAACACAGGTTTTCTCATATGTTCTTCCTACTTGGGGTCTTCATAGTGTGTTGAAGGACAACGTAAAAAAATCGGTCGGGGATTGGGCAGTAACAAGTGGACCTAGCCCGTACTTCTGGGGTGGAACATGGTTAGGCGTGTATAACAAATCCAAAAACAAAAAGCTTGCGTATGACTTTGTCAAAATGATGACACAAGACGATGAGTTTTTAACTAAGTGGAGTAAGGAAACAGGAGATGTTTTATCTTATTTACCGGTAACAGATTCCATTAAAGACAACTTTAGTGACAAGTTCCTTGGTGGACAAAACAACTATACATTCTTCTTGAACCAAGCACAGAAAATCGAACCAGGAATCGTCACAAAGTACGACCAACAGCTAGATACGTTTTATGGGAACGCTGTGCGTGACTATGTAGATGGTAAAAAATCAAAAGAAGCCGCGATTAAGGATTTCTATCAAAAAGCACAAAATGCATTTCCAGAACTAAAAGTACCAAAGAAATAAGCCTACATGCAGCGGGTAGGGGAAGAGTTTCACTGCTCTACTCGCTGCTAGGAATTTGACGAAGGGAGACGGGAGAAATGAGCAAAGTCAATCGATATGGCTATCTATTCATTGCACCGTTTTGGATTGTCTTTTTAATCTTTAGTATTTATCCAGTTGCCTTAACCTTTTATTATAGTTTCACCAATTATACAGGTAGTGGGACAGCCGAAATTGTTGGACTAGCAAATTATAAAAGGTTAATAACCGATCACTATTTCATTGATGCCTTTTTTAACACGTGGAAAATCTGGGGAGTGAATTTTGTCCTTCAGATGGGTCTTGCCCTTTTACTGGCAATGATTTTCTCTGATATGCGAATGAAGCTTCGCGGCCTCGCGTTCTTTCGCTCGATTTTTTACTTACCAAACCTGATTACAATTAGCTCTGTAGCACTGTTATTCGGAATTTTACTTGATTGGCAGCATGGGTCACTAAATATGATGCTGATGAAGATTGGACTTATATCTGAACCTATTAATTGGCTGAACGAACCTGCTAGCGCCCAAATCTCCGTATCACTTATTTTAACGTGGATGTGGTTTGGTCATTCCTTTATCGTCGTAATGGCAGGGGTGTCAGGGATCTCAAAGGATTATTACGAAGCGGCGTTAATTGACGGAGCAAATCGTTGGCAAACATTCACTAGAATTACGGTTCCACTTTTAAAGCCTATTTTATTGTACATCATGATTACGTCTCTTATAGGCGGCCTTCAATTGTTTGATTTACCGATGCTTTTAACGGATGGAATTGGTTCACCTGAAGGATCACTTAGCACGATGGTTCTGTACTTATATAATCAGGCGTTTAAATACAATAACTACGGCTATGCAGCTGCTGTGGCATACGGCTTGTTCGTCATTACGCTTATTTTCTCCCTGATTGTATTTAAAGGAATGTATGGAAATCAACGAAAACAGCAAGGGCAGGTGTAGACATGATCGAACGAACAGCAGTTAGAGAGTTTGAGCAAGCTCCGCAATCTTCTATCGAAACAAATCGCCCTAAAAGAGTACGTAAGCTCGTAAAGCCTATTATTTATACCGGGCTCATCGTTACGGCTGTAATCTGCTTTATTCCATTTCTAATGATGATGGTGAATGCGACAAGGTCAAACGAAGAAATCTTAGCTGGATTCACATTAATTCCAGGGCACGCGCTGATGGAAAACTACCGTACAATGATGGATTACATAAATATCTGGTCAGGATTTAAGAATAGCTTAATTATTTCCATTCTAGTTACCTGTTTATCTGGGTATTTCTCGGCTTTAACGGCTTATGGCTTTGCCTTTTATACCTTCAAAGGAAAGAACTTTTTATTTGTATTTATGCTCGTCATGATGATGGTTCCAGGTCAGCTTGGCTTAATTGGCTTTTATGAGTTGAGTAAAAATTTAGGAATTTTAGATTCGTTCATTCCATTAATTGTACCGGCTGTAGCGAGCCCGTTTGTAGTCTTCTTTCTACGTCAGTATCTACAAACAACGCTTCATTCGAGTTTAATTGAGGCAGCTCGAATTGATGGAGCGAGTGAGTTTAAAATCTTTCATACGGTGGCAATTCCTGTGATGATGCCAGCTGTTGCCACGATGTCGATTTTTACGTTTATTGGCTCATGGAATAACTACATTACACCACTCGTCATTTTGTTCTCACCGGAAAAATATCCGCTCCCAGTGTTAATGGGCTTTTTAAAAGGCTCGCAGGTGGCACAAAACCTAGGATCCATGTACTTAGGAATTGCGATTTCAGTTGTGCCTATCATGGTGGCGTTTCTGTTTTTATCAAAATACATTGTCAGCAGCATTTCTGCTGGATCTATTAAAGAATAAAGGGGAATGATTTCAATGAAATTTGATCAAACGTTTGTGTTCGGAACAGCAACATCGTCTTATCAGATTGAAGGCGCGCATAATGAGGGAGGAAGAACTCCGTCTATATGGGATATGTTTTGTGATATTCCAGGAAGAGTGTATAAGCAGCATAATGGAGACGTTGCCTGCAATCACTATTACCGATATGAAGAAGATATTCAGCACATTAAGCGTCTAGGAGTGGACTCGTATCGCTTTTCAATTTCATGGTCACGAATTTTCCCACAAAAGGGCGTATATAACCCAGAGGGAATGGCGTTTTATCAAAACCTTGTGAACGAGTTGAAGAAAGAACAGATTAAACCAGCCATCACGCTTTATCACTGGGATTTGCCTATGTGGGCACACGAAGAGGGAGGCTGGGTGAATCGTGAATCTGTCGAATGGTTTGTAGATTATGCACGAGTATGTTTTCAAGAATTAGATGTAGACGTGGATTCATGGATTACGCACAATGAGCCTTGGTGTGCAGGATTTTTAGGCTATCATCAAGGTGTTCATGCACCAGGACACACGAACTTGGAAGAGGCACTAAAGGCGATTCATCACATTCTTCTATCTCATGGAAGAGCGGTGCAATTGTTAAAAGAAGAGCTAGGATCAAAAACGCCAATCGGTATCACTCTCAATTTATCTCCCGTGTATGCAAAAACGGATTCCATGAACGATCAAATTGCTCGTAACAATGCGGACGGCTACTCAAATCGTTGGTTCCTAGATCCTGTATTTAAGGGTGCGTATCCAGTGGATATGATGAATTTATTTGCGAAATACGTTCACTCATATGACTTTATACAACAAGGCGACCTCTCGATTATTGCGACTGAGTGTGACTTTTTAGGCATTAACTTTTACAGCAGAGCTTTCGTCGAATTTAATGCAGCGAATGATTTTATGTATCGAGGCGCTCACTCTGATTATCAAAAAACGGGAATGAACTGGGATATCTCACCATTAGAGTTTAAAGATTTGATTCGTCGTATTCGCCAAGACTATACGGACCTTCCTATCTATATTACAGAAAACGGAGCGGCTTTTGATGATCAGCTAGAAAACGGAAGGGTGCACGATCATGAACGAGTCGATTATATCGAGCAGCATCTGCAGGCCGTTTCGGATTTAAATGAAGAAGGCATGAATGTTCAAGGCTATTTCCTTTGGTCACTGATGGACAACTTTGAATGGAGCTTTGGCTATGACAAGCGCTTTGGCATTCTCTATGTAGATTTCAACTCCCAAGAACGCATCTGGAAAGACAGTGCGTATCGATACGCAGAAATTATTCAGCAACGCTCTCTTTTATCTTCCGATGTAAAAGAAAAGGTTTAAGATTACCTACCTGAAAATGATTTTCCGAAAATAGATTAAATTTTCTAAAATTAGTATTGAAACTAAAAAAGGTTTTGTGTATGATAATGATAATATTTTCTGAATGTTTGGATTAATAAGTAGCGTTGATGAGGAGAAGTAAGGTCATATTATTCTTTATAGAGAGCTTCGGTTGGTGAAAAGAAGCAGAATGATGACTTGAAGGATGGCCTCGGAGCTTCGTTCCGAAAAGATTATCTTAGTAGGCTGCGACGAGAAGCGGTGCTCGTTACCAACACCGATCGTGTTTTTGCACGAATAGAGGTTGCGTTTTTGTAACGAATTAAGGTGGTACCACGTGTGTGTTCACAACACTACGTCCTTATCAAAGTAATGATGAGGGTGTGGTGTTTTTTATTTTGAAAAAGGAGGTGAGGTAACACAGAAGGGTCTAACGAGAATGAGAGATAGAAAGGGTGGATGTGATGAGTAAAGCATTAGTTTTACAATCAGATTTTGGTATCAGTGATGGAGCAGTTAGTGCTATGTATGGAGTGGCGTATTCTGTAAGTCCTTTGATCCGTATTTTTGATTTAACACATGATATTCCTCCCTATAACATATGGGAAGCATCTTACCGATTACTGCAGACCGTATCATATTGGCCTGAAGGAACGGTATTTGTTTCTGTAGTTGATCCTGGAGTAGGATCTGTGCGAAAGAGTGTGGTCGCAAAAACCATTGACCATAAATACATTATTACCCCAGATAATGGCACGCTTACACACCTTCAAGAAATTCTCGGAATCGTTGAAGTACGACAGCTAGATGAGACAATTAACCGCTTACCACGCTCTGGACATTCTTATACGTTTCACGGTCGAGATATTTATGCTTATACGGGTGCTCGTCTAGCGGCCGGAGTTATTCAATTTGATGAGGTGGGTCCACCTATGGAGTTAAGAGATATTGTGAATCTACCTTTGACCCACCCAGAACAAAAGGCAGGAACCGTAAAAGGAGTAGTCGAGATTTTAGATGTTCGTTTTGGCAACCTCTGGACGAATATTCCGAGATACTTATTTGAAGAAGCAGGCATTCACTACGGTGATCGATTACATGTGACGATTGGTCAACCGAATCATCAAGTGTATAACAATACGATGATATTTGGCCGTTCGTTTGCTGCCACTTCTATAAATGAGCCGATTGTTTATATTAATTCGCTAGATAATGGAGCTATTGCAATTAACCAAGGATCATTTTCTCAAGCCTATCGAGTTGGAACGGGTTCAAATTGGTCCGTCACATTGAAAAAAGTGCAATAAGAATTTGGTTTATAGAAGGAGCTGATCGTATTGGAAAATAAGTTAACAACAAAAACGATTGTGGCGATTGGGATTGGCGCAGCCATCTTTGTTATTTTAGGTAGATTTGGATCTATCCCGTCTGGTATTCCTAATACAAATATTGAAACCTCTTACGCATTTCTTGCATTAATGGCCGTTATTTTTGGTCCGATTGCTGGAGGACTCATTGGTTTAATTGGACATTCACTAAAAGATGCTATTTTTTATGGCTCACCGTGGTGGAGCTGGGTAATTGTATCGGCATTTGTCGGTTTATTGATCGGGTTCTTAACACGCAAGATCAATGTAGAAGAGGGCGAATTCGGTAAAAAACAAATCATTTCGTTTAATGCGGCACAAGTGGTGGTCCAACTAATCGGTTGGGTAGTTATTGCCCCAACGCTGGATATTCTCATCTATGCAGAGCCAGCAAATAAAGTATATGTACAAGGAATTGTTGCAGCACTTTCTAATATCGTAACTGTAGGAGTCATCGGGACATTCCTCTTAGCAGCTTACGCTAAAACACGCAGTAAAACAGGTAGTCTTCGCAAAGAAGAAACGCTTTAATTTTTAGTATTTGTCAGTAGAATGAGCTTTAACACGTAGGAGAAGAACTATGAAGAAACCTATTATTGAATTTAGTCATTTTGGATTTAAGTATCGAAGTCAAGAGGAACCGACCCTTTCAGGTATTGATTTAACGATATACGAGGGGGAAAAAATCTTAATTGTAGGGCCATCTGGCTCTGGGAAAAGCACGTTAGGACATTGTTTAAATGGCTTAATTCCGTTCTCTTATAAAGGAGAAGTCACAGGTAGTTTAAAAATAGCAGAAAAAGACACAAAAAAGCAGGGAATCTTTGAACTGTCTAAAAAGGTAGGTACAGTACTTCAAGATCCTGATCGTCAGTTTATCGGACTGACCGTAGGAGAGGACATTGCCTTTTCGCTTGAAAACGATATGGTACCACAACAGGATATGAAAGAAAGGGTAAAAGCGGTTGCTAAAATGGTGGAGATGGAAGATCATCTCCACTCCTCTCTTCATCAGCTTTCAGGTGGACAAAAACAGAGAGTTGCTTTGGGAGGGGTCATGATCGATGATGTGGATATTCTTTTATTTGATGAACCCCTTGCAAATCTTGATCCAGCAACGGGAAAGTACGCCATTGAATTAATTGATCGTATTCATCGAGAAATGAATAAAACGATCGTAATCATTGAGCACCGTTTAGAAGATGTTCTTTATCGACACGTTGATCGCATTATTGTCGTGTACGATGGGAAAATAGTAGCTGATCTTCCTCCTTCTGATCTTCTTGCCACCAATATACTAGAAGAATGCGATATTCGTGAACCGCTTTATATAAGAGCTCTTAAGTATGCGGGTTGTCACATAACGCCACAAAGTCATCCTGAAAATTTCTCCTCGTTGCCTATGAAGGAGTGGGAAAGTCAATTAAGGGATTGGTTTGAAGCGTCGCGTGAAAAAAAAGAGCCCATATTTGATGAGCCTGTTTTACAGCTTGAGAACGTTAATTTTAAGTATCCGTCTAGTCCTACCATTATCCATGACATTTCTTTTACAGTGTATAAAGGTGAAATGATCAGCATAGCTGGAAATAATGGGGCGGGGAAGTCTACGTTAACGAAGCTTATCTGTCATTTTGAACAGCCAAACAGTGGGACGATTCGAATTAACGGAGTAGATGCAATCAGGGATAGTATTAAAGAGCGATCAGATAAAGTTGGTCTTGTCATGCAAAATCCGAACCATATGATTTCAAAGCATATGATTTATGATGAAGTGGCACTAGGTTTAGTGCTAAGAGGAGTAGCGGAAGCGGAGATTAGAGAAAGAGTAGAAAAGGTGCTCAAAATATGCGGCCTGCTTCCATTTCGTAATTGGCCTATTTCAGCACTGAGCTTTGGTCAAAAGAAGCGCGTAACCATTGCTTCTATTCTCGCCTTAAATCCTGACATTCTTATTCTCGATGAGCCGACAGCCGGACAGGATTACCGTCATTATACTGAAATTATGGAATTTCTCACAGAATTAAATCAGCAAGGAGTTACCATTATAATCATCACACACGACATGCATTTAATGCTGGAATATACGCAAAGAGTGATTGTAATTTCAAGCGGAGAAAAAATTGCGGATGGTTCTACCGTTAGTGCTCTGCGCGATGAATTTGTAATCAAAAAGGCAAATTTAAAAGAGACCTCATTATTTGAATTAGCCGAGCGCGCAGGCATTGAAGATGTAGAAGGTTTCACAAAGCGATTTATCCATCAAGAAAAGGCGGTGGGACGAGTATGGCAGTAGAAATGCTTTCTTATATCGACCGTCGCTCTTCTGTACATGAATTAACGGGTGCTACAAAGCTTATATGCTTCATTTTGTGGTCATTCGCCGTCATGCTGACTTATGACACACGAATTCTTTTAGGATTGTTTGCTGTGAGTCTATTTATTTTTTATTTTTCAAAGATAAAAATAGGAGAAGTAGGGTTTGTGTTAGGGTTTATTGCCGTCTTTTTACTTCTTAACAACATAGCGATTTATATCTTTTCTCCTCAAGAGGGTGTGAAGATATACGGCACAGCACACGTTCTTATAGATCTTTATGGTCGATATAACGTCACGATTGAGCAGCTTTTTTATCAAGGTAATATTACACTAAAATATTTTATTGTCATTCCAATTGCTCTATTATTCATTGTGACCACTCATCCAAGTGAATTTGCTTCCTCGCTTAATAAAATAGGTGTAAGCTATCGAATCGCCTTTTCTGTGGCAATTGCTCTTCGATATATTCCAGATATTCAGCGGGATTATTATAATATTGCCCTTTCTCAGCAGGCAAGAGGGTTGGATATGTCTAAAAAAGAGAAATTGTCCAAACGTCTTAAAAATGCATCTAGCATTATTTTGCCACTCATTTTATCGAGTTTGGATCGAATTGAAGAAATTAGCAATGTGATGGAGCTAAGAGGGTTTGGAAAAAATAAAAAGCGCACATGGTTTAGTGCACGCGATTTTAAGAAGAGAGACTATATAGCTTTAACATTCATCGCCCTATTATTTATTCTGTCAATGGTTGTTACCTTTGTGGATGGCAATCGCTTTTATAATCCATTTGTATAAAAAGAAAGGCTCAGCAAAATCTGAGCCTTTTGTTTATCATTTGAAAGAAGCATATCCTTCATCAGCCATTACCACACTGCCGTTAATTGCACTTGCCTCTTCTAGTGATAGAAGATAGACCGCATCTGCTAGTTGTTCTGGCTGAGTAAGCTTGTTGCCCATTACTTTTGCTTTCATTGCATCAATAATTCCTTTATCTTTGTAACCTTGAATGATTGGTGTATCAACTACTCCAGGCGCTACTCCAACCACGCGAATTCCATAAGGAGCAAGCTCAAGAGCTGCTGATTTCGTCATCATATTAACGGCTCCCTTTGTTGCGTGATAAGCGAACGTTCCAGGAGAAGCAAGAACCCCAAATACGGATGTCGTGTTAATGATAACCCCTTTAATGCTCAGCTCACGCATTTTTTTACCAGCTGCAATAATCCCGTAAGCAACCCCGTGCTGGTTAATATCAATAATACGATGGTAGTCTTCAAGTTTTTGATCTAGTACAGGTGTAGGTGTACCAATTCCCGCATTATTGAACATTACGTCGATGCGTCCGAAACGATTAACAGTTTCCTCAATGAGGGCCTCTACTTGTTCAAACTTTGATACATCTGTTTGAACGAAAAGAGCTTCCCCACCTTCAGCGACAATGAGGTCTACCGTTTCTTGCCCACGAACAGCATCAAAATCTGCGACTACGACTTGATCCCCTTTACGAGCGAATTTTAAGCAAGATTGACGACCAATTCCGCTTGCACCGCCTGTAATTACCGCTACACGTTTTGTTGTCATTGTAATTCCTCCCCAATCGTCTTTTATGTAAGACTATGTAATTTCATCTTTATTTTACCACTATAATAGTTAATCGTCAGATAATTAAACTTATAAGAAATAAACGGTACAATAAATCTTCGTTTTGAAAACGCATACAAAAATATCTTGCTTTTTGGTTAGGGCGGTGTTAATGTAAATCCAAGAGAAATCTAAACGTTTACATAAATATATTCAGATAAATATCTATTAAAATCTTTATAAATCTATTTTTTTCTTGAAAAATCTAAACGTTTACATTTTAGGGGCGTTGAAAATGGAGTCTAAGCCAAACATACAAGACGTAGCAAAGCTTGCAAATGTATCAATTGCAACAGTATCAAGAGTTATTAATAATCAGGGCGGAGTACGGAAAGCAACCGAAGATCGTATTGCAAAAGCGATTCAAGATCTTGGTTATATTCGTAATGCCGCTGCCAGAACGATGAAAAATAAGGAAACAAAAACAATAGGTGTCATCGTTCCGGATATTAAAAACCCGTTTTTTCCACTTGTAATGGCTGGAATTGAGCAGAAGGCACGGGAAAAAGAGTACTTCACTATTTTAAGTAGCACCAACGAGTCACCGATTGTGGAAGAGGAGATCATTAAAAATTTCATTGAGCGTGGTGTAGACGGCGTCATTATTACGACGGCTAATGAAAACGGTGATCACCTAAACCTTCTTCAAGAACAAGGAATTCCGGTTGTTGCGGTAGATCGAAGCATTAAAAAGCTCGAGGTAGACAGTGTGTTCGTCGACAACATAAAAGGAACCTATCAAGCTGTGCAACACCTTATTCTACAAGGACATCGTGATATTGCGATTATTCGTGGGCCGCAAAATACAAAGCCAGGATTAGAGAGATTTCTAGGATATCAAAAGGCATTAGAGGATTACAATGTTCCACTTAATGAAAGTTATATTGTACAAGGTGACTTTAGCGAAAAAAGCGGTTATGAAGCAGCTCAGAAGTTGTTTCATACGGAACATAAACCAACGGCTATCTTTTCTTCTAATAACTTAATGACTATTGGATGTATGAAATCGCTAAAGGATTTAGGTTGGAAGCTAGGAGAAGAGGTTTCCTTTATTGGGTTTGACGATGTAGATATTGCGACGTTTATGGAACCAAAGCTAAGCGTTGTGACACGTCCGATGAACACGGTCGGGGAAATTGCATTTCAGCTGCTTCATGATCGTATCTCGTTTAAGGATGCCATGCCGAAACGTGAGTATCTGTTATCGCCTGAGCTTATTGTAAGAGGATCTTGTCGATTGCCTCAATTTCATAACGGTAGAGGTTGAAGAGGTAGTAATACCTTTTCAGTTTCCATATAAATGTAAGCGCTTTATTTAAGGGTTGGATTTAAGGGGAGAAGACTTAAAAACTTTTATACAAGGGGATGTTATGTGTGAGAAATGAACAGTTAATTCAGCTTTCAGATGGGTATTTAAATCGCACACCAATTTTTCAATTTATTTTATTGTCTATGCTATTTCCACTTTGGGCGGTTGCTGCAAGTTTAAATGATATTTTGATCACGCAATTTAAGCACGTATTTGAATTAAGTGACTTTGCCAGTGCATTGGTTCAAAGTGCCTTTTACGGCGGTTACTTTTTAGTGGCAATACCAGCATCAATCGTTATTAAAAAGACAACGTATAAGTTTGCTATTATAACAGGATTACTTTTCTATATTGTTGGATGTACGTTGTTTTATCCAGCTTCTCATATGGCTACATACACAATGTTTTTATTCGCTATTTTTTCAATTGCCATCGGTTTAGGTTTTCTTGAAACGGCAGCCAATACGTACAGCTCAATGATTGGCCCACGTCAGTATTCTATTTTACGTCTTAACATTAGCCAAACGTTTTATCCTCTAGGATCAATTGCAGGAATTTTGCTTGGAAAATACTTAGTATTCCAAGAAGGTGCAAGCTTGGAGGCACAAATGGCGAAAATGTCGCCCACAGAAGCACAAGCGTTTGGATTGCAGATGCTACAGCATACTTTGCAACCATATAAATACATTATTTTTGTGCTAGTCGGCGTGTTAATTCTATTTATTCTTACGAAATTTCCCGTTTGTAAGCCTATTGCTAGTCAAAAAGGCAGCTCAGAGAAATCTGCGAAGGTTATGGAAACATTAAAATATTTATCTAGCAATGCTCGCTTTCGTAAAGGGATTGTCGCACAGTTCTTGTATGTAGGAATGCAGGTAACGGTATGGTCATTTACGATTCGACTTGCACTGGATTTAAATCCAGATATTAATGAGCGTACGGCTTCAAACTTTATGGTTTATAGTTTTGCTGCATTCTTTGTCGGTAAGTTTATTGCGAATTTCCTTATGACTCGTTTTTCATCTTCGACCGTACTGTTTGCTTATTCTATTATCGGGTCAGGGTTAATGGTCTACGTTATGCTCGTTCCGAATATGACAGCTGTTTATGCAGCAATCGGTGTGAGTATGTTATTTGGTCCTTGCTGGGCAACAATTTATGCAGAAACATTAGAAGTGGTAAAAGAGAAACGCTACACAGAAATGGCAGGAGCAATTCTTGTTATGTCCATTGTAGGAGGCGCATTTATCCCTGCACTACAAGGGTTTGTGTCCGATAAGCTAGGCTCTATGCAAATGGCCTTTATCGTATCACTTGGCTGTTTCGTGTACATTGGTTTCTATTTCTTCGGAGAAATGAAGAAGCAAAAATCAGTTCAGCCGGCTAAAAAAATGGAAATCGTTCAATAAAAGTGCAGGCAAACCAGATGGTTTAGCCATCTGGTTTGCCTAAATCAGAAAGGGATGAAGATCATGAAAGCAACGATAGAATTACAGCGTGACTTTTTTAAAGAGAAGAAGGAGCTTTTTTATAAAAATGATCAGCTAACCGTTCACCTTTTTCGTTATTCAACAGGTATTGAAGCATTAGAAATTAACAATGCACACGGAAAAATGATTGTGTTGCCATATATGGGACAGATTATTTGGGATTTGGAATTTGACGATATTGATTTAAAGATGAAAAATATGTTTCGCCAGCCTAAAAAGGCAACGAACATTGTAGATACATACGGCTGTTTTGCTTTTCATTCGGGATTAATTAGTAACGGCTGTCCCGGTCCTAATGATCAGCATGAACTGCATGGGGAAATGGCTTGCGCTGAGATGGACCGCGCTTGGTTAGAGGTGACAGATACAGGGATTAAAGTATGTGGTGAAACAGAATATGTAAAAGGTTTCGGTCATCACTACCTAGCAAGCCCGACCGTTGAGATGTTTGCGGATCAAACGTATATTGATATCGCAATGAAAGTTCAGAATATGGCAGGCGTTGAAATGCCGCTACAATACATGTGTCATACCAACTATACATATCTTGAAGGGGCCGTTATGAAACAAACTGTTCCAGACGATGCCTTTTCACTTAGAAAATCAATTCCTCAGCACGTAAAACCGACTCAAAAATGGCTGGATTACAATGAAAGACTGTTAGCTGGCGATGAAGTATTGACGACGTTAAATCAGTCAGACATGTATGATCCAGAGATTGTGTTTTTTGCTGATCAGCTAAGTCAGTACGGAACAGAAGTAGAATTTACGATGACATCACCAAATGGGGTGACATTGTTTACGTCCTTTTCAACGGAAGAATTAAACCATGCAACAAGATGGTTATTGTACAACGAAGACCAGCAGGTTGGTGCGTTTGTGTTACCATCTACTTGCCGTCCAGAAGGATTTTTAGCAGCTGAGCAGTCAGGAACGCTAATTAAGCTCGCGGCAGGGGAAGAACGGTCATTTACAGTTCGAACAGGTAAAAAATAAGGAGGGATTTTGAATGGATATCGCAGTAATCGGATCGAATATGGTCGATCTTATTTCATACATTAATAAAATGCCAAAAGAAGGTGAGACGCTTGAGGCACCTGATTTTAAAATTGGATGTGGCGGGAAAGGTGCCAATCAAGCAGTAGCGGCAGCTAAAATGGGTTCAAAGGTGATGATGGTCACGAAAGTTGGTGATGATCTTTTTGCAGATAATACGATTCGTAACCTTGAGGAATATGGAATTGATACGGCATTTTCTCAAAAAGTTCCCGGAACGTCGAGCGGAGTAGCACCCATATTTGTGGATCAAGAGTCCAAAAATCGAATTTTAATCATTAAAGGAGCGAATGCTCATTTGACTCCACGTGCAATTGATGAGGCGGCTGAACAGCTGAAAAAGTGCTCGCTTATTGTTCTGCAACTTGAAATTCCATTAGAAACGATTTACTATGCCATCGAGTTCGGGAATGAATATGGAATTCCTGTCATCTTAAATCCGGCGCCGGCATCGAAAGAATTAGATTTTGATTACGTATGTAAATGTGATTTCTTCATTCCGAATGAAAGTGAGCTCGAAATTTTAACCGATATGCCTGTAGAAACCGATAAACAAATCCAAGCTGCGGCTTCTATGCTGGTCGAAAAAGGAGTCAAAAACGTCATTGTAACGATGGGAAGTAGAGGAGTGATGTGGGTAACAAAAGAACGTACCCAATCGATTTCTTCGCACCGAGTAAATGCGATCGATACAACAGGAGCGGGAGATGCATTTATCGGATGCTTTTCTCACATCTTTGTAAAAACCCGTGATGTTCTACAAGCACTTGAAACAGCGACCGTGTTTGCTGCTCTTAGCGTGACAAAAAGAGGTACACAAACTTCTTATCCAACTGTAGAAGAGGTAGAGCAATTTTTGCAGAGCAGTGCTAGATGATGGGTAAAGAGTGAGAATGCACAATATCTCGGGTGGTAAAGTAAGTCTTCGTCTCAATACACAAAGGAAGTTCATGATAGAATAAGGAAAGAACGTATACAAAAGAGGTGACAACCATGCCGTGTGAAATTGATCATTCACTTGAAAGCGTGTTTTCGAAATTAGAGAGCCAAAAGGAATTTCTTCCGTCCTCTTTATATGAGGAAATTCACACTTATTTAAGTAGTGAACGCTCACAGGAGACGCTAAATGAGGTATTTCATTTATTAAAGAAATACGATTTAGTATCTCCAGAGGAGCAAGAGGTTCGCAGACAAAATATGCACAAGTTAGTAAGAGAATAAGCAGGAGTCTTCCTTCTTATTCTTTTTTATGCTTAAATAGATCTTTCGCGTGTAATAAAGATTACAAATGTTCATTGTGTGTGAAATTTGGTAAAATAAGAGATAAATGCGGATGGTGGGAGGATGTCATGGAGCAAGAAAAAGTAAAAAAAGCGATTGAAGCAGCAAAGCTTTATTACTTATTGGATTACAATCAAAATCAAATTGCCCATAAACTAGGAATATCAAGACCAACTGTTTCTCGCCTTTTACAAATGGCGAAAAGCGAAGGGTTTGTTCAAATTACAATTATGGATCCAACAGATGACGTTGAAAACTTATCAAAGGAACTGGAAGAAAAATTCGGTCTGAAAAAAGCCGTCGTTACATCAATTCCACAGTATGAGAACACCATTATTAAGAACTATTTAGGCGAGGCAGCGGCCTGTTACTTACACGATATCGTCAAAGACGGTGACACAATTGGTGTAACGTGGGGAACAACTCTCTACCATGTAGGTCTCGGCTTGAAGCAGAAGCTTGTCAAAGACGTAAAAGTCGTACAGTTAAAGGGTGGTATTAGCCATTCAGAGACGAATACGTACTACTCGGAAATTTTGTATCTGTTTGGGAAGGCGTTTAATACAAATCCTATTCATTTACCTCTTCCAGCTATTGTGGATCATGTCGTAGTCAAGCAGGCGATGGAAGCGGATCGGCATATTAAAAAAGTGCTTGAAACGGGAAAGGCAGCGAATATCGCATTGTTTACGATTGGGCCTACTAAGTCGGAGTCCTTACTATTTCAGCTCGGTTACTTCTCTGAAGAAGACTTAGACATGATTTATTCGCAGGCAGTAGGAGATATTTGTTCTCGCTTTTTTGATGCAGAAGGAAATATTTTTAATGAAAGCTTAAATGAGCGAACGTTAGGAATTGAACTACAGGATCTAAAAGAAAAGGAATACTCCGTTTTAGTTGCAGGTGGACCACAAAAAATTGATGGTATTTACGGAGCGCTCAAAGCAGGGTATGCCAATGTATTAGTGACCGACCAGTTCACCGCTCGTTTTTTACTTGATAAATAATAGACAAAAAGCTCTTCCTCTTTTCTAATAGGCAGGGCTTTTTAGATGGAAAAAATATTTTTTACATTTGTTCAATAAGATGTTTACAATTGTTCGTCGTATTGATATAGTAATCATGCAAAGGTTTTCAACTACTTAAGAGCAAGAGAAACCATTCTCTTTTTCGCTCTTGTTGAAAACGCTTTCTGCAACTATTTATTGTAACACAATTAACTTCTTACTAAGAGAGGACATATAACAATGACAAATTTAGCTGGAATGATTGATCATACTTTATTAAAAGCAGACGCAACAAAAGAGCAAGTGGTAAAGCTTTCTGAAGAAGCAAAACAATATTCATTTGCATCTGTATGTGTAAACCCTACTTGGGTAAAAACAGCGGCTGACATTTTAAAAGACGCACCTGAAGTAAAGGTTTGTACAGTAATCGGCTTCCCTCTTGGAGCTTCTACGAGCGCTGTAAAAGCATTTGAAACAACAAACGCAATTGAAAATGGCGCAACTGAAGTTGATATGGTAATCAACATCGGTGCATTAAAAGACAAAGAGTACGATGTAGTAGAAAATGACATCAAAGCAGTTGTGGAAGCAGCAAAAGGAAAAGCTCTAACAAAAGTAATCATTGAAACATGCTTATTAACAGACGAAGAAAAAGAAATTGCATGTCAATTATCAGTGAAAGCTGGAGCTGACTTTGTAAAAACGTCAACAGGATTCTCTACAGGTGGAGCAACAGTTGAAGACATCGCATTAATGAGAAAAACTGTTGGACCAGATATCGGTGTAAAAGCATCAGGCGGCGTTCGCAGCTTAGAAGATGCAGAAAACATGATCAAAGCAGGTGCAACACGTATCGGAGCTAGCTCAGGTGTGGCTATCGTAAATGGTCAGACGTCTAACTCTGCTTACTAAGATAATCATTTGTTCAAGAGTAAATAACCAGGGAACGGAGAATGAACGATGGATGTTAAACAACTAGTGGAACAAGCAATTAAAGCTCGTGAATCAGCTTATGTACCTTATTCAAACTTCAAAGTTGGTGCTGTACTACTAACTGACAAGGATGAAGTAGTAGAAGGCTGTAACATCGAGAACGCTTCATATGGTTTAACGAACTGTGCCGAACGAACAGCTATTTTCAAAGCTGTTTCACAAGGACAAAAAAACTTCAAAGCTATTGCGGTAGTAGGGGGTACAGAAGGACCCATTTCTCCTTGTGGCGCTTGTCGTCAAGTAATGGCGGAGTTTTGTGCTCCAGAAACGAAAGTGATTTTAGCAAATCTAAAAGGCAATGTAGTAGAAACATCGATCGAAGAGCTATTACCTGGTTTCTTTTCATCAAAAGACTTGAACAAGTAACAGGAGAAACGATAAAGAGCGCTTTGTGATACACATATGACAACAGGGGAGAGACGAATATGTCATACATCATTTCAATCATTGGGATTGTCGTCGTACTTGCTTTAGCACTTCTTGCAAGCAACAATCGTAAGACAATTAAAATTAAACCAATCGTGATTATGCTTGTACTGCAACTTGTGCTGGCGTACATCTTATTAAATACAAAGTTTGGGTTATTGGTGATCAAAGGAATTGCGGGCGTATTTGAGAAATTGCTTGAGTATGCGGGACAAGGGGTATCATTTGTTTTTGGTGGTATTGCCAATGACGGTCAAATGCCGTTCTTCTTAAACGTACTGCTTCCAATCGTCTTTATTTCAGTATTGATCGGGATCTTCCAATACTTTAAAATCTTACCTTTCGTTATGAAAGGAATTGGATTTTTACTTAGTAAAGTCAATGGAATGGGGAAATTAGAATCCTATAACGGTATTGCTTCTGCACTTGTGGGACAATCTGAGGTATTTATCACAGTTAAGAAACAGCTTGGTAAATTATCACCGCAGCGCCTGTACACACTATGTGCTTCCGCAATGTCTACAGTTTCTATGTCAATCGTTGGTGCTTACATGACGATGATTGAACCAAAGTACGTCGTAACAGCAATCGTGTTGAACTTATTCGGTGGTTTCATCATCTCTTCAATTATCAACCCTTACACAGTTAGTGATGAGGAAGATATTCTTGAGGTTCAAGAAGAAGAAAAGCAATCGTTCTTTGAAATGCTTGGTGAATATATTCTAGATGGTTTTAAAGTAGCTATCATCGTTGGAGCAATGCTTATCGGATTTGTAGCTTTAATGGCAGCAATCGATAACGTATTCTCTCTCATCTTCGGAGTAACGTTCCAACATATTTTAGGGTATATCTTCTCACCAATTGCATTTATTATGGGTGTTCCAATGGGTGAAGCAGTTAAAGCTGGTGGAATTATGGCGACAAAACTCGTAACAAATGAGTTTGTGGCAATGATTGAGCTTGGAAAAGTACAGGCTGCAATGAGCCCACGTACACTAGGCATCATCTCTGTATTCCTTGTATCGTTCGCGAACTTCTCTTCAATTGGAATTATCGCTGGAGCGGTAAAAGGACTTAACGAAAAGCAAGGAAACGTCGTAGCACGATTTGGCTTAAAGCTTCTTTACGGAGCAACATTAGTAAGCGTTCTGTCTGCGATTATTGTAAGCTTCATCCTATAAGTAAATGAGATCAGTGAGTAGCAACATCCGCTCACTGATTCTTTTATTCAGTCGTTATATTGAAAAAGCATTTCCTATGGAAGGGGCTGCTTTTTCTTTTTTAGAAACCTAATAAAAAGTGAGGTGACAGATGCTGAAGAAAGGAAGTATTTTCTTCAGTAGCTTCTATGGGAGATGTCGGTCTATTATTATCTGGCGCAACCTTGTTTTTAAATAGTTTGATGTTGCTTGGAAAAGCGGATGGGAAAAGTGTAGGGGTGTTTAACCTATTTATTGGGGTCCTACAAGTAGTCATTCCTTTTTACTTGATTGCTGTTTCCGATCAGCAAACGTGGACGATTTTTAATTTAGCTTGTGTATTCTTGTTCGGTTTTACGTATTTGTACGTAGGCATGACGAACGTAGCTAACCTAAACGGTAGTGGATTAGGATGGTTTTCAGTATGGGTTTCCGTTATTGCGGTCGTTTATGCGATGGTATCCGCGGTGAAGTTTCATGATACGGTCAGCACGCTAACTTGGGTGATGTGGGCGTATTTATGGTTCTTATTCTTCTTATCAATGGCTCTTCATAAGAAGATTGATGCCTATGTTGGAAAAGTTGCGTTTGTTCAGTCCTGGGTGACGCTGACGCTTCCAGCTCTACTTTCATTAATGGGAGTATGGAAAACACCGCTTGTATCTCAAGTGTGGACGTACGTTTTGCTAGCATCCTTTGTATATTTCATTGTTTGTACCGTTCAACTATTTGTTTCTTCTCGAAGTGTAAAAATAGAAACACCAGTCGAAACAAGAAAGCTCGCTTGATTGAAAAGCCCTTCTCTATAGAGAGGGGCTTTTTGTTATAGAAATAACCCCATCATAATCGTGTCGTAATAGCGTTCATTCATAAACGTTTCTTTTCGAATAACGCCTTCCTGTTCAAAACCAAGTTGCTTATAAAGCTTTATGGCATGAGCGTTGTCCTCACGTGTTGCTAGGTTGATTTTTCTTGTGATCCCGTTTGTGGATGCCCAACCTATCAACTCGTTCATTAGCGTTTTGCCAATACCCCTTCCTGCGAACGCCTTTGCAACGACGATTCCTAACGTCCCTGAATGTTTGGAGCGTTCGCGCTGGTTTGAATGAATGGTCGCAATTCCGACTATTTCATGCTGAATAAGGGCCAGAAGCATAATCGAGTTTGACTGCGAGCGTGTTTGTTCAATCTCTTTTTCATACTCTATTACATCACGTTTGAATTCACCTTTGCCAAAAGAGAGGAAGTCTGTTTCGCCTCCAACGACCTGATAGAAATCAATGATTGCTTTTGCATCGCTTCCGACTGCTTCTCGTATTTCAACGTTATGTTCACTGTTGTTCATCACCTTAATACCTACTCTCATTATTGTTTAAATTATTCAATCATACCCTTTCTTGATTATAGCTGGATTGTCAATGGACGGGAAGAAGCGTGAAAATGCTCGTAGATGCTTGTCCGTAGTGGTAACGAAACTTCGTTTATGGTTCCAGCATGATATAATAGAAAGTGACTCATCGTCTTGTTTTTTACACAATCCTTGTTGAGTCCACTTCTTTTGTCAAAACCATCTATCTATTAACCACACTTAGATTAAAAGACGAAAAGCATTTGACTTTGAGTTCTGAAAAGATGGCCTTATACAATAGTTTCAATTTATTTCATAAAGTGAAAGATGATTGTATAGAGGAAACAAGAGGAGGAAAAACGATGGGAAGTCCAGAGAGTCAAACATTACGAGAAATGATTAAAAAGCAGCGAGAGGCTGCAGCAACAAAAACGCTAGCAGAAAAGCGTCAAGCGATGGATGAAATGTCCGAACGCCTTTTTGATTTAGAGGATGATGTGAAGCTTGAGAAGACCGAAATGAGAGGCGTACCGTGTGAGTGGGTAACGATTCAGGGCTGTTCTGAAGAGAAGGTTATTTTGTATTTGCACGGAGGCGGCTATAGTAGAGGAAGTATCTTTTCACATCGCCATCTAGCAGCAGACTTAGCGCGATTAGCAAATAGTAAAGCACTTGTTGTTGACTATCGTCTTGCACCTGAGCATCCGTACCCTGCAGCGCTAGAGGATGTATTAGCCGTATACAAGGAGTTATTAAAAAGCATAAGTTCTGAGAATATCGCGATTGCCGGAGATTCAGCGGGTGGTAATTTAACGCTTGTGACGATGCTGGCGTTAAAGGACGAGGAGCTACCACTTCCGAAAGCATCCGTGCTCATGTCTCCTTGGACAGATATGAAGCTAAGCGGTAAGTCTTATCAAGAACGTGCAGAGTCTGATCCTTGGCTTACAAATGAAGCCGTGGAAAACTTTGCGCAGGATTACGCGGTCAATCACGACCGAGCTCATCATTTACTATCTCCTTTATATGGAGACCTAGCAGGCTTTCCGCCTTTACGTGTTCATGTAGGAAAAGATGAAATTCTAATGGACGATTCGCTTGCGTTTGTAGAAAAGGCAAAGCAGGCAGGTGTCGATGCTGAAGTGAAAGTATGGGAGGATATGTTTCATATTTTTACGTTCTTCGGCCGCGTAATGCCAGAAGGAAGAAAATCGACAGAGGAGCTTGGCATGTTCTTGCATAATGCTTTTCATAAATAAAAAAAAGACAGGCTCAGCCTGTCTTTTTTAATAGCCCTTTTTATAATCCACTACGTTAATAGAGGGGGTACTATTTTTAACATAGGATTTTAAGTTCGGAAGAAAAATGTCTTCTATTACACGCTGTTCATAGTGCTCAGTTGAGCCAGCGGTATGAGGTGTAATAATTACATTGTCCATTTCCCATAATGGGCTCGTTTCTTGGAGAGGTTCATGCTCGAAGACGTCTAATCCTGCCCCTAAAATTTCCCCATGTTGTAGCGCATCTATAAGATCTTCTTCAATAACGATGTCACCTCGACCGATGTTGATAAAGAATGCTGTATTCTTCATTGCTTGAAACTGTTCCTTGCCAATTAAACGGTGCGTATCATTTGTGAGGGGAAGCGTAACAACAACGTAATCACATTGCGGAAGCAGCTCGTTCAATTGTTCCGGCTTGTACATTTGGTCTACATAATCAGCATCTTTTCCTGAATGACGCATTCCGATTACGTTCATCGCAAATGCTTTTGCGATTTTCGCTGTTTCTTTACCGATTGCACCAATTCCTAATATCCCAACGGTTTTGCCGTGAATTTCAAGCTTCAGATCACCATGGTGCCATTTCTTTTCCTGCTGGTTTTGTACATATGTATGAATTTTACGGGTCAACCCAAGCATGAACGCAAAAATCGTTTCGGAAATAGGATAAGCATGAACACCGTTTGCGCTTGTAATCGTGACTTCCTTCTTAGATAAATCCTCTAATGGGAGGCTGTTGACCCCTGCGCTCCACGTTTGAATCCATTTTAATGACTTTGTCTGAGAAAGGTGTTGTTCCATCGCTTTTTTCCACCCGACAATAACTTCGGCATCGGAGAGAGTGTCTTCCCAAACCGATGGATCTTTTCCCACAATAACATTCCAGTTCGGTATGATTTCTTTAATCTTTTCTGCATAACCTTCAGCAATATTTTGAGCCACAATAAGTGTACGCATTGTCATCTACCCATCTCCTAACACATATTTTGTCCTTATTTTACCAGAATAGGAAAAGTAGATAAACGAATTGGCTTCACGTGAAAACATCAGGATCTGATATAATAGAGGAACTTACTGAATTTATAACGTTTGGGGCGACTATTTAATAGAACCTGTGTAGCTTCAATTAGATCATGCAGTCAATTATATAAAAAAGGAGGATGATCATGTATTTAACGATTCAAGAAACAGCTGAGTATTTGTCCGTAGAGGAGTCGCATGTCAAAGCACTCGTTTTACAAGGGAAAATTCGTGCACTTTATGATGGGAATGAATATCTCATTTATAAGAAGCAGTTCGATACACATTTTGAGCAACTAGAGAAATATAAGCAGTACGTAGAAGAGGTTTTAAATGAACCAATTCCAGAAGACATGGATGTAAAAGATGAAGATTAAGAAAAGAACTTTCCAAACGGAGAGTTCTTTTTTTATGTCTTATTGACAAAATAACAAACAATAATACATATGAAGAAATTTGAACTGACAATGGGAACGAATACGAACAGGCAACTGCAAAATGACTGGAATTCATTTGGACAGCATGGTTTTTCTATTGAGGTATTAGAAGTATTAAAAGACGATAGAGAGGCCCATTTGGATACAAAAACAGCATTAAAAAAACTAGAAGAGCAGTGGCTTGAAAAGCTAAATCCTTATGGAGATCGTGGTTATCATACAAAAAAGAGGCGTTGTAAAGAGGTGAATTCTTAGAATTTACCTTTTTTCGTTCCCGTACAAGATGTATTTATTGAGAAGAATCTTTCATAAGATAATGAGAGGTTTCAGAAAAAGAGTGATCAGGGAAATAAATTAAAGGATGAAAATCAATAATATTCCACTTACGTATGTCTTTCCTCATAGATAAATCCCTAAACCTTACCAAACACCCAGAAAATGAAAAGGAATTGAAATTTTTAAATGATTTTTTTCTGTTAGAATAAGACAAAGAGATAAGAAAGTTCATGTTGAAACAGCACGAAATCAACATCACCTTTTGATCAAAATACATATTTAGATAAATCGTGGAGGTCAATATGACGTTAGAAAAACAATTGATCAGAAAAACTTATTATAAGACGTTTTTACCTGAAGAGTCAGAGCATCCGATTCGTGTGCTCGGAGAAGCTTTTTTAGAGGAGCAGAAAAAGGATTTATACGATGTATCATTTATCCGCTTTGCGCAAGGTGAAGTGTATTATCATCATAAAGATTTTGAAGCGGCTATTTTTAAGTGGGAAAACATCAACGGTGAGCTTGAAGGCTGGGCTCGTAAAAATGTTGGGGATGCCTACTATGAGAGTGGACTTCTAGATGTTGCGGAGGGAATCTACAAATCGATTGAGACCGATGCAGAAACGCTTCGTGCAGAGGTTGCTTTTCAACTGTTCTCACTATACGAAGAGCAGCAAAAGTTTGATTCGGCAGATGAAGTGATTAAAAAAGCTGTAGCAGAAAACCCGGCTTATCCAAATCTGACGGAAGTTGCGCGTACATTTTATGAAGAACAGCATGATTGGAGCAGTGCGCTTGATTTAGCAATTGGGGAGTCCATTCGCACGGAATCAACGAAATGGTTTGATGTGCTTATTCATTATGTGAGTGAAGGTCATATACAAGCCCAGACGCCTACTTATTTCCATGATGTGTTAGCTGTCTTCCACAACATTAGCGAAGATCGATTTGTGGAACTAATCGTCGCGCTTTGGGAACATTACAAGCAAACATCTTCTTATATTGAATGGTTAGAAGAGATCAATTCATTGTTGATTGAACTAGATATCCAGGCTTCAGCGGTTTGGGACCGAGTATCTAACTTATTTGATGAAACGTACCGTGGACTTATTGCAGGAACTTACTTTATTCGTCAGTTGGAAGAACTTGTTCCGCCACTTTTAACGAACTGGCTAAAAGTAACACAACCTGTAAAAGCATTATTTGCTTCATCAGCTGTTTGGGCTTGGAACGAGTTGTTTCCTTCTACGCTTGCAGCAAATACCGTAACAGAGGCAGAAAATACAATTTTCCGCTCAACCACGTCAATTGATGGCTTGAGTTACAGCATTGATCTATTTGAAGCGGTCATTCAGTGGACAAAAGTAGTGAAGGTAGATGTGGGTTACAAGCTAAAATGGTGGGCAAATCAAATGGTTGATTTGAATACTCATAATGTATTAGTAGCTGGTTCTGTGCGAAGCGGTAAGTCAACGTTTATTAATTCACTTCTGCAAGAGCCTCTTCTATCTGGAAGCCCGGCACCTGTTGTTGTTATGAACGATGATCATATTGAAGTGAGCGAGATCACCGAAGATCACGTTGAAGTAGGGACAGAGCTTAGCGGCTTACAAACGATTACGAGCCGTGCTAGAGAAGTAAAAAATGCGCTAATTGAAGTGCGCCTTCCAAACCAATTCTTAAAAGGTCAGCACTATGCATTTATTGATACACCCGGATTGAATAGTAATGCGAAAGAGCGTAATGATTTAGGAGAGTTTGCACCACTTTCAGATGGAATGCTATTTGTACTAGATGCTAATACGCCGTTTACATCACAAGAACGAGATCGCTTGTTGCGTTTGAAGGAGCAAGTGCCAGAGTTGTCTATTCATTTCTTACTTAATAAAATGGATGCAATTCAAGACGCAGAAGAGGCAGCTACTCTTGTTGATCATACAGAATCTGCTATTCAAGAACACTTCCCAAATGCGAAGGTATTCCCATATTCTTCGAAATATGCCGTTGATGATCAGGTGAATGATTTAACGGAGTTTTTACAGTCAAGCTATGGATTTACGACACGTAATCTAGAAGAAGAACGTGCAATGAAACTCTTACAAGTAGTTCGAAATACGCTTACTTATCTACTTCGTAAGCGCGTAGAAGTTGAAAATGAGCTCATCGATTCTATTTCGTGGAACGAAGATATGGTCGTACGCTTAAACGGCTTTATTAATAGCTTAAGTGATGTAGAGGAAGAGAAAATAAGTATTATTTCAGGTTCGTATCGTTCGATTAAAGAAGAAATCAAAGATGAGGTGCAAGCGCATATCCCAGAGCTTCTTCGTGGATGTTCAGATTTAATTACGGAGGACAGCGATTTCCGTAATCTGCACGTAGAGTTAAATGAAAAAATGAATGAGCGAATTCAAGAATACTTACAGCTAGACGTACTGCCGAAATTCCGTCAGCTTGTTCAGAATTGGATTGAAAAATCGAATGAAGAGTTCTCCAGCAGTCAAGTATATTTAGATGAGATGAGTGAAACGTTTAACGGCATTTATGAAGGGAAGACGTTAAAACTCGCGTGCGACTTCAAAGTACTTGATGATTGGAGCCGCGATGTTCATCGTATGACAAGTCGTGTTCAAATTGAAGAGGAAAACATCTGGCTACGCTTCAAGCCTTCACAATTCATGCTGAAAAGTGCTGGTAAGCTATTCGGAGCCTTCTCTCAAAACAATCAGCTTCTGCATAATCAGTATCAGAGATATGTAGAAAATGAGGACTACACGGACGTAACAAATTCAATTGTTCGCAAGTTCTTCCTTCAATTCGACCTGTTTGAAAAAGGGCTTGATGTGGATATTAAAATTTTCTTTAGAGGTCCATTCCAAGTACTGCAAGAAACGGTTGATCAAACAGAAGTGGAAATCAATCAAAGCAAAGAACAGCTTGATGATATGAAGGCAAATCCCGAGCTATATCAAGATCCATTAAAATTATTTGAATTGAAGCTTCGTCAATATGAGCTGATGATTCGTGCTCAATAATAAAATTATTTTTTAAGTGAAAGGGACCTAACGTTAAAGCGGTTAGGTCTCTTTTTATTATTCATGATGCCATAAAGAAAATAGACAACTTCTACGGTAACGGTTACAATTCAATATATTACAAAAGTTTAGGAGAAAGCAGGAAGGACATTTTGGTAAAGAAAAAGGCATATGTTGTACTTATTATCATCTTAGGAGTGTTCATCTATCTTTTATGGTCTTTTTTTCGAACGTCCTATCAAATTCAGCAGTCCGTTCACAACATGGATCTGCGCTATCAGCAGCCATCTGCCAATCAACAGCACATCGTGTTAATTTCACAAGAACTAGATAATCCGTATTGGCGAAGCGTTGAAAAAGGAGCGAGGAACGCTGCTGATAAATGGGACATGCAGATGGAATATATCGGCCCCATTCGTATTAATCCTGATGAACAGATTCGTTATTTAGAGAAAGCGATTGCTTCGAAAGTAGATGGGATTATCGTTCAAGGATCTCGTGACCCCAAACTGCTTTCTCTTTTGACGAAAGCAAAACAAAAGCACATCCCTATCCTAACGATTGATACGGATGCCCCGAACAGTGAACGTCTTGCTTATATTGGGACAGACAATTTTACATCAGGAAAATTATTGGGCGAGTATGTGGCAAAGAGGATGAACGGAAAAGGTACCATTGGCGTCATTATGGGAAGCCGATCAGCAGATAACCATAAGCTCCGCGTAAAGGGTTTTTTAGAGTCTATTAAGTCTTACCCAGAGCTATCTGTTAAATCCATTGAAGAGTCTAATATTTCGCAAATCCAAGCGTCACAGATGGCGGAAAAAATGATGAGAGCTTACCCTGACATTAATGTGATGGTTGGAACAAGCGCTTTAGACGGATTAGGCATTATCCAAGCTGCTGAAAATATCGGCAGAGAAAGTATTCATATATACGGGTTCGATAATCTAAAGGAAACAAAACAAGCAATTCAAACCGGTAAAATGGAGGCTACGCTAGAGCAAGAACCAGCGATGATGGGATATAAATCGGTGCAATTACTTCATCAGGTTTTTACAGGTCATTCAGTGAAGGCACAATATTTTACACCGATTGATGTGCTTCGTAAGGAGGATGTGAAATGAGTATTCGAAATAAGCTCTTTATTTTCATCCCCCTTTTGGTCATTTTTTTAAATTTTATTTTCTTTTTAATCTTTTATAGCGGTAAGCAAGTGCAAGAAAGCTATCATGTTGTGACAGAGCGAATTCTACTGTATAAACAAATTACAGATGGCTCTAAACACAATCTCCGTACGCTCAATCAGCACTTAACGTCTCAAGATGATAAGAGTTTACAAGCCTTTCAGAGAGAAAAATTATCGCTAAAGAACCTACGTTCACAGCTAGCAGAGCAAGAAAACATCGGCACTAGCCATACGCTAATGATTCAAGATTTGGAACATATGATTGATAGCTTTGTGGAGGAAGAAGAGGCGACCATTTTTGCTCTGCAAAAAGGTGACTTAGCGCAATATACGCTTCATTACGCAGAAGCTGAAAAAACATCCTCGTTTATACGAGAAGAAGGACAGAATCTTGTTGATGCAGAGCTTAGCTTTTATCAGCCGTTCTATAAAAATATTTTGCGACATACGGAAGTGATTAATCGATTGGGCGCGGCCTTGTTCATTATGACGACGGTTGTCAGCATTGGACTTGCGATTTGGCTATCTCGCAGCATCACAAATCCTATTAACCATTTAGTTCAGGCAGCGAGAAGAATCTCTCACGGGGAAGTCTCGCCTGATATGCCAAAAGGAAACGATCGAGATGAAATTGGCATTCTCGCATCAGCTTTTCAACATATGCTGAAAAGTTTGAAGGAACTAAATGAGAAGCAGCTTGAAAGTGTTGAAAAGGATCGGCTTGTGAAGGAGCTAGAGCTAAAAGCGCTTCAAAATCAAATTAACCCGCATTTTTTATTTAATACGCTAAATGCCCTATCAAAGCTTGCTTTTATTGAGGGCGCTGAGAAAACGAGCGATTTAACCATTTCCGTTTCAAATCTGTTGCGCTACAATCTTCAAAAACTTGATCAGCCTGTGACGTTACGTGAAGAGGTAGAGAATGTGAGAGAATACTTTGCGATTCAAAAAGCACGTTTTAGAGAGCGTATTACGTTTCAAACGGTTATTGACGAAGAAGCAATGAATCATCTAGTTCCCTGTCTCACACTGCAACCGATTATTGAAAACGCTTTTGTGCATGGCATTGAGGGAATGGAAGAAGGGGCCGTTATTTGCCTGCGTATTCAAAAGCAAGAAGACACTGTGAAAATTTCAATTGAAGATAACGGAGTAGGAATGTCGGAGGAAACGAAACAATCCTTGCTTCGTATGGAGCAGGGTGCTGTGCCATCTACTAGTACGGGAATTGGAACTGTTAATGTTTTCAAACGTCTTGAGCTATTTTATGAAACGAACAACCTTGTGCGTATTGAAAGTAAGGAGGGAGAAGGAACGCTCATAATGTTTCATCTACCACACACACCGATGCAGGAACAATAAGGAGGAGATGAAATGTACCGTCTATTAATTGCTGACGATGAGGCATTGGAACGTGAAGGATTAGAGTTGTTAATCGGTCGGAAAATGCCCAATACTTTTGAGGTTTTTCAAGCTTCTAACGGCAGACAGGCCATTGAACTTGCTGAAGAGTATAGACCTGATATTGTCTTGATGGACATTAAAATGCCTGGTATTCAAGGTCTAGAAGCCCTAAAGCAAATAAAAGCGATTGATCATCGAATTAAAATGGTGCTTATTACAGCGTATGACTACTTTTCCTACGCCCAGGAAGCTGTTTCAATTGGCGTGAAAGACTATTTGTTGAAGCCTGCTAAACGAGAGCAGGTAGTCGAAACGCTAAACAAACTTCTTCAAGAGTTAGAAGAGGAACGTGCAAAAAGAAGTCATGAGCTAGGCGTAGAAGAAACGTTAGCGGAACTCATTCCTGTTGTAGAAAGTGAGCTTGCTATGATGTTGATGTTCAATCAGGTACAAGAGGTTGATGTTAATCGTTTGGCACAAATTGCGAACTTTTCGGTAAGAAGAGGCTATTCAATAATCGTTTATTTAGCAGAGGCTTATGCTGATGAAGGAGAGAAAAAGAAACTCCACGACGAGCTCAAGAATATGCTCAAGACCGTTACGCGCTGCTTAGTAAGTCCACTTTTTCAAAATGAGATTGCCATCTTTATTCCTGTTACAGATCAGTACGATCCAAAACAAAGTGAAGGTTTTCGTGTGAAGATCAATACGTTTATTGAGGAACGGTTTGGGTTGTCCGCTCGAGTTGTAATTGGTGCGGTGCAGATAGGATTGCCTGGTTTGCAGAAATCCTATCAGGATGCGAAGCAAAGCCTTTTACCCGCAGAGCATCAAGAGTCAGATAAGCAACAGACTATTATCGAGAAAGCTCAATCCTTTGTTAACCAACACTATGCTGAAGATGTTTCGATGGAACAGGTGGCAGAATGGGTAAATTTAAGCTCTTATTATTTTAGTAAAGTCTTTAAAAGCGAGAGCGGCCAAACGTTTACGGATTATTTAACAGAAGTTCGGATGGAAAAGGCCAAACAGTTTATTGCCAACATGGAACTAAGCTTGAAGGAAATTTGCTTTCTAGTGGGATATAAAGATCCAAACTATTTTAGCCGTGCATTTAAGCGTTACACAGGGATGACGCCTACTGATTACCGAAATATATTGTGACAGTCCATCTCCTAAGGTGGACTTCTTTGTTGTAGAAAGACAAAAAAGTGCTAGAAAAGAAACCCTTTTCATTGATAAGCGTGTGCGAAGCAAAAAAGTGAAGATGAATCACAAAGAAGTGAAGAATTTACTTCCCTTTTACTAAAATTCTCTGTGCTACAATTGTGTAAACGCATTCAATTATTTGCTGTGTAGAGACGAATGAAGCTAATAGACAGCAAGAGGCGAAGGGAGAAGACATCAATGGGAGAAGCAATTTTTCATCCAAAATTCGTAGACTATTCAATTATTTTAGTATACTTTGCTTTTGTAATTTTAGTAGGGGTCGGTTTAAAGAGCAAAATGAAGACTGGAGAAGACTTTTTCTTATCAGGACGCTCTATTCCAGGATGGATTACGAGTATTGCCTTTTTATCTGCTAACCTTGGGGCAGTAGAGATGTTAGGAATGGCTGCAAGCGGTTATCAATACGGCTTTATGACAGCTCATTACTATTGGTTAGGGGCAGTACCTGCAATGGTATTCTTAGGGATATTCATGATGCCATTTTATTACGGTTCAAAGGCAAGATCTGTTCCGGAATTTTTAAAATTCCGCTACAACGAAGCAACACGCGGATTTAATGCTATTTCATTCGCAGTAATGACAATCTTAATGTCAGGGATTAGCTTATATGCGATGGCCCTTATTTTAAAAGTGTTGCTTGGATGGTCAATGAATATGAGTATTGTTTTATCTGCTCTAATCGTCCTAGTTTATGTAGGAGTCGGCGGATTAACATCCTCTATTTATAATGAGGTCATTCAGTTTTTCTTAATTTGGATTGGATTGTTACCGATTACATTCCTTGCGCTAATTGATGTAGGCGGTTGGGATGGACTTATGTCTAGAATACCGGAGAATCTCACACATACGTGGGTGGGGACATCAACCGCAGCTGGAAACGGGATGAGCGTCGAATGGATAGGGCTCGTTTTAGGACTCGGTTTTGTCCTGTCATTTGGATACTGGACAACAGATTTCCTTGTTGTACAGCGTGCAATGGCCGCAAAAGATATGACAGCAGCAAGAAACACACCGATTATGGCATCATTCTTGAAGATTTTAATGCCGTTGCTAACGGTTATTCCAGGACTTGCGGCGATTATTTTACTGCCAAAGCTTGGAACAGTTGATCACGGTGGAAACTATGACATGGTTTTACCTTTGCTAATGGCAAAGTACTATCCAACTGGCTTGCTAGGCCTTGGAATTACAGCTTTACTTGCTTCATTCATGTCAGGTATGGCGGGTAACGTTACAGCGTTCACTACTGTATGGACGTATGATATTTACCAAGCCTATATTAAAAAAGAAGCATCTGATAAACATTATTTATTCATGGGTCGTCTAGCGACGGCTGGGGGAATCATCATTAGTATTGGAACGGCCTATATTGCCATGGGATTCCCAAGCATTATGGATTATATCCAAACGCTATTCGGATTCTTTAATGCACCTCTGTTTGCGATTTTCTTACTTGGAATGACGTGGAAACGTGCAACAGGATGGGGAGGCTTCTGGGGATTATTAGTTGGGACATTAACGGCTGCAATCTTGTATTTCGGCTTACCGTCCGATTATTTCCCAAGTGCCGCTGCAGGGAACTTTTGGAGAGCATGGTGGGCATTCTTTGCTGCTTTTGTCGTCGAAATTCTAGTGAGCTTTTTCACCAAGCCGAAGAAGCCAGCAGAGCTTATTGGACTTGTATACGGTGTAGGAGACAAGTTGAAAGAGCCGAATCTTCCTTGGTATCGTAAGCCATCCATTCTCGGTACAATTTCAATGGTCATCTTTGTAGCCGTTAACATTTGGGCATTTTAAGAGGAGGATGAAGTCATGAAAAAAATGCTTTTGGATATACGTGCGAATATCGGGTGGATTCTAACGATCATCGGGTTGCTTATATTAGTGACAGGTATTGTTAGCCCTCCAACCCTAAAGTCATTAAACGGTCTAAATATTAACCTTATATGGGGAAGCGTAACAACAATTGTTGGCGTTATTTTCCTAGGTTTGTATTTTAAAAACCCAGATATGGAGTAAGAAAAGGACGAATGCTGTTATTGGCATTCGTCCTTTTTTTGCGTGAACTTTATGAACAAAATGCCCCTAACGTTTTTAATACACATTACGTCGATAACCTCATATTGGAACGAAATTTATGTACAATTTAGAAAACGCTTACAATTTTAAAAAGAGGGGGAAGAAACATGTTTAAAATGAAAAAGCTGTCTGTGTTAATGTGTGCAAGCGCTATGGTTGTCGGATTAGCGGCATGTAATGGAGAAGGAGCTTCTACTAAAGGAGGAGCCAAAGGAAGCGATTATCCAAATCGTGCAATTACGGTTGTAGCACCATCAGGAGCAGGTGGTGGATGGGATTTAACGGCTCGCTCGTTTACAAAAATTTTGAGCGAAACAAAGGCGGTTGACGAGCCCCTAACGGTCGAGAACAAACCAGGCGGCGGTGGAGCTGTTTTTATGGCACAGTATGCAACCCAAGAGGCTGATAACAATGACATGTTATTTGTCAATTCCCCACCAATCATTATTAATAACTTGAAAAAAGAAGGAAATAGCCCGTACGGCTATAAAAATACAACGCCCTTAGCACAGTTGACGAAGGATTATGGAGCGATCGTTGTAAGAGCAGACTCAAAGTTTAAAGATTTGAAGTCATTGCTAGATGAAGTGAAAAAGGATCCAACTAAATTAACGTTTGCTGGGGGATCCGCACCGGGTTCAATGGATCATCTAATCTCCATTCTTCCCGCTTACAAGTACGGAGTTGATCCAACGAAAATTAAATATGTTTCGTATGACGGTGGAGGAGAAGCCATTACGTCGCTATTAGGAAAAAATGCGGATGTTATCGGAACGGACGTATCAAGCGTACGTGAGTTTTTAAAGGCAGGAAAAATTCGTGTATTAGCAACCACTGCACCTGAGCGTTCAAAGGACAATCAATTAAAAGATATCCCGACTGCTAAAGAACAAGGGGTAGACGCAGAATTCCTAATTTGGCGTGGTGTATTCGGCCCAGAAAAAATGTCTAAAGATGCAAAAGATTACTGGGAAAAGACAATTGGCAAACTTGTAGAATCTGATGAATGGAAGAAAGAAGTAGAAACGCAAGGATGGGAAATGGAATACAAAGATGCAAAAGAATTCACTTCGTTCCTAAAAGATCAAGAAGAGCAAGTGACGCAGCTTCTAGATGCATTAGGAATGAAAAAGTAATATTTCTCACAGGCGTCATAAGCGGTTATGGCGTCTGTGCACTACTTGTAGAGAGAGGAAGTGATAACGATGGACGTTAAATTTGATCGTATTGCTGCTGTACTGTTTCTCCTAGTTGGCGTGCTGTTTATGTATGGAAGTAGACAAATTGCTAGCTCGGCATATGGAAGTGTTGTAGGACCCGATATTTTTCCCCTCGTATTAGGTGGGATTTTAATTTTACTTAGCCTCCGTCTTTTCTATGAAACGTTCCGCTATCAGGTGAAAAGCGGTGAAAAGGTAGAAATGCAGTATAAACTTTTTGTCATCATTTTTATTGCGACATTAATTTATGTGTTAACACTTGAAACGATTGGATATGTCATTACAACTTTTGTGTTTTTGCTTGTATGCTTTCAAGCGATGGAAAAGGGAAAATGGATCAAATCCTTCATCATTTCCGCAGCTTTTTCAGGAATTGTGTATTACGTATTTGTTGATATTTTAAAAGGAACATTACCGGGATGGCCAGTTTGGTTTTAGGCTACAAAGAGGGGTGAAAAAATGAGCACAGTAGAGTATTTATTAAGTGGATTTCAAACAGCGCTCGTCTGGTATAATATTTTATTTGCTTTCGTTGGTGTATTGATTGGAACAGCGGTTGGCGTATTGCCGGGAATTGGCCCGATGAGTGGGGTGGCGCTACTTATTCCTGTAACAGCTTCTATAACAGGCGGACTCCCTCCTGAACAAGCTGCTACGAGTGCCATCATTTTATTAGCAGGAGTCTATTACGGAGCTATGTATGGAGGATCAACAACCTCCATTTTATTAAACACACCTGGAGAATCTTCCTCAGTTGTGACAACGCTTGACGGCTATCAAATGGCAAAGCAAGGGAGAGCAGGAAGTGCACTTGCCATTTCCGCTATTGGCTCCTTTGTTGCCGGAATTGTTACACTGATTGCCTTGATCTTATTGGCGAAGCCATTATCCAATGTGGCATTAAAATTTGGTCCAGCAGAGTATTTTTCGTTAATGTTACTAGGTCTTGCTGCAGTGAGCGGCTTGGCAGGAAAATCAATTACAAAAGCACTTATTATGACGATTATGGGTCTATTACTTGGAACAATTGGTGTTGATAACGTATCGGGAGTAGCTCGCTTTACGTTTGAATTTCCTTGGCTTTATCAAGGGTTAGAATTTTTAACGATTGCTGTAGGATTGTTCGCATTAGGTGAAGTATTCAAAACGATCGTTGAAAAAGAAGAGGAAGAAGGAGAAATTGCGAAGATTAAGCGCTTAATGCCGACAAAGCAAGAGCTGAAGGATTCTGCTGCTCCAATTGCTCGAGGTTCGATCTTAGGATTTTTTGTTGGGATTTTACCAGGTGCAGGCGCGACTCTTGCTTCATTCTTTGCGTACATTTTAGAAAAGAGAGTAAGTAAAAATCCTTCGAAATTTGGTCAGGGTGCAATTGAAGGAGTAGCCTCTCCTGAGTCTGCAAACAATGCAGCATCAGGTGGAGCAATGATTCCCTTATTAACACTTGGTATCCCAGGTTCAGGGACAACGGCTATTTTAATGGGAGCCCTTATGATGTATAACGTACAGCCTGGACCACTTTTATTTGAAGATCACCCTCAAGTAGCTTGGGGTCTTATTGCGAGTATGTTCATTGGGAATTTAATGCTCCTTATTTTAAACCTTCCGCTTGTGAAAGTGTTTGCTAAAATTATTGAAACACCTAAGAAATATTTAATTCCGATGATTATTGCTATTTCTATTTTTGGGGTATACGCTGTACAAGTTTCCGTGTATGATTTGCTTTTATTAGTAGCGTGTGGAATTTTAGGTTATTTCTTTAGCAAAAATGATTATCCAATTGCTCCGCTTGTACTCGGTCTTGTACTAGGACCAATGATTGAAAACAATTTACGCCGTGCGTTAACCATTTCAAACGGTGATTACGGTGTGTTCTTTACTCGTCCTATTTCCCTTGTTTTTCTTATCATTACAGTTTTATGGTTGGCCATTCCGATGCTGCTTAAAAAGCGCGGAAAAGACGTTGTCATCAATGTGGAAGGATAAAAACCCCTCGTGTAGGGGTTTTTGTTTGTAAAAAGATGGATGTTTACACGGTGTGGAAGTGCGGAATATTCTATAGTATACTTCACCACACTATCTGTGTTGAAAGTGCGTACTTACATTTCGTTTTGAGATGTACTATACTCATTCGTACCGGGAAACTAATTTCCGATTCATAGCAACTATCTCGTGGGCCTGCGAGTAACTTATTATAAGCGACAAAGGAGAGAGACATTCATGGAATTACAATTAGCATTAGACTTAGTCAACATCCCTGAAGCAAAGGAACTCGTTAAAGAGGTTGAAGATCACATTGATATCGTTGAAATTGGGACACCAGTTGTCATTAACGAAGGATTAAAAGCAGTAAAAGAAATTAAAGAAGCATTTCCTAATTTAAAAGTTCTTGCAGATCTTAAAATTATGGATGCAGCTGGATACGAGGTAATGAAAGCTTCTGAAGCAGGTGCAGACATCATTACAATCTTAGGTGCTGCTGAAGATATGTCCATCAAAGGGGCAGTAGAAGAAGCGAAAAAACAAAACAAAAAAATTCTTGTTGATATGATTAGTGTAAAAGATATTGAAACACGCGCAAAAGAGCTTGATGAGCTTGGCGTTGATTATATTTGTGTTCATACAGGTTATGACCTTCAAGCAGTGGGACAAAACTCATTTGATGATCTTCAAACGATTAAACGCGTTGTGAAAAACGCCAAAACTGCTGTAGCTGGTGGTATTAAGCTAGAGTCATTACCAGAAGTAATTAAGGCGCAGCCAGATCTTGTAATCGTTGGCGGAGGAATTACAGGCGCTGATGATAAAAAAGCAGTAGCAGAAAAAATGCAATCCTTAATTAAAGAAGGAAACTAAGAATGAATCCTGCAGAGAAAGTCGTGGCAGAGCTTGAGAAGACGATTTCACTATTAAAGCAGGAAGAGATGGACAAGCTAGCTGATGCGATTCTTTCCGCTCGTAAGATTTTCATTGCAGGAGCTGGGCGCTCTGGTTTAATGGGCAAAGCTTTTGCGATGAGACTTGTTCACATGGGATTTGATGCCCATGTGGTAGGTGAGACAACTACTCCTGGAATTACAGATGAAGATATTTTTATCCTTGGTTCAGGATCTGGTGAGACGAAAACGTTGCTTGCGATGGCTACAAAAGCACGCGATATTAACGCAACAATCGCGTTAGTTTCTATTTTTCCTAACTCTTCTCTTGGAAAGCTTGCGGACCTTACCGTTCAGCTTCCTGGGGCCTCGAAGGAACAGGGAGAAGGGGAATACGAAACGATTCAGCCAATGGGATCGCTTTTTGAACAAACTCTTCTTGTTTTCTATGATGCCATCATATTAGCATTAATGGACAAAAAAGGGTTAGATTCACATACAATGCTAGGCCAACATGCCAACCTAGAATAGAAGAAAAGCTGACTCATACGAGTCAGCTTTTTATAGTTAAGGATAAATGGATTCTTTTACTTCTACATGATCTTCTAAAGTTGTTTCCATGTAGTTACGCCCCCATGCATACATAGCGTCAAGAATGGGCATTAGCGTTTCACCTTGTTTGGTTAAGGAGTATTCAACTTTTGGGGGGACAACTGGGTAGACTTCGCGGTGGACGATTTGATCTTCTTCAAGCTCTCTAAGCTGATTCGCGAGCATGCGCTGTGTAATCTCAGGAATAAGTGCTTTTAACTCACCAAATCGTTTCGTTCCACCTTTACCTAAATGCCATAGTACAAGCATTTTCCACTTCCCGCCGATAATATTTAACGTAAGCTCTTTTTCACAGTTAAATACTTTATCATTCATACGTCCCACGTTCGACACCTCCGTCTTTTCACAATAAGAGTAGTGTAATTATACCGATCAATTGATTATAGGTGCAATATATAAGCTTTACCGTAAAAGTACCCCTCAGGGAATACTAAATATGATAAGATGTGAATAACCAATATTTAGTCATTAAGGATCAGATACATAGGAGATGCGGTCGTTAAACAGGGGGAAAATTGAATGCGGTTACAAACAAAGCTGATGGCCGGGATCTTTGTTCTCGTTATTTTAATTGGGTTAGGATTTGAAGCAACGTTCAAAGATATGATGGAGGATAATCTAAAGGAAAGTAAGGGACACCAGGCGTTAGCCATTGCGAAAGCCGTTGCCAATATGCCGGAGATACAAAAAGCATTTTTGCTTCCAAATCCTTCTACCGTTATCCAACCCATAGCGGAACAAATTCGAAAACAGGTGGATGCAGAATTTATCGTCGTAGGAAATAGACAAGAAATTCGGTATTCCCATCCGAATGCAAAGCGCCTTGGGAAGAAGATGATGGGGGGAGATAATAAAGCGGTATTTAAGGGGAAAGCGATTATTTCGGAATCAGTCGGAACGTTAGGGCCCTCTTTAAGAGGGAAAGCACCTATTTTAAATGATAAAAACGAAGTAATCGGTGTTGTATCTGTGGGCTTTTTACAAATTGATATTCAAAAAGAAATTAAGCGTCTGCAGGGGAAAATCTTTTTGTATACGTCTCTTCTATTAGTAGGTGGTCTTGTAGCAGCGATCTTAATTTCATTTAATATAAAAAAAGCGATTTTTGGACTTGAGCCAAGAGAGATTGCCTGGATGTATCAGGAGAAGCATGCTATTTTAGAATCCATCCACGAGGGAATTATCGCTATTGATGCGGATGGAGATATTACCGTCGTAAATGAAACGGCTCATAAAATACTCGGTGTGCCAAATGATGTTCTGCTTCGAGGAAAGCCGATTGAAGACGTAATAAAACATACACATTTGCTACAGGTGGTTCAAACGGGATTAGCAGAATACGATCGGGAGTTTTTAATTGAAGGAGAAGTGTTTGTCGTAAACCGGATTCCGATTTTTGATAAACGTCAGCAGGTCATTGGCGCCGTCGCAAGCTTGCGTAAAAAATCAGAATTATCAAAAATAACACAAGAGCTTTCTAACGTAAAGGCATATGCGGAGGGATTGCGGGCTCAAACGCATGAATATTCCAACAAGCTATATACGTTATTGGGATTGATTCAGCTTGGATCTAATCAAGAGGCGATTGACTTTATATCAAAGGAAGTGAATGTGACGCAAGGGTTTCTTCATTTCATTACACAGGAAATTGGCGATCCAATTCTAGCTGGATTTATCCTAGGAAAGGTCAGTCTAGCGCATGAGATGAGAATTGAATTTGAGATTGACCCTGACAGTAGCTTTGTTGATATACCTCGTTCAATCAATAGAGATTCAATTGTTACAATTGTTGGGAATTTAATTAATAATGCGTTCGATGCAGTCAAAGAGAATATAGATAAAGAGAAAAAGGTGACGTTATTTTTAACGGATTTAGGAAGGGACTTAATTATTGAAGTAGAAGATAACGGAAATGGGATTTCGGCTGAAAATGAAGAACGAATCTTCCAAAGAGGTTTTTCCACAAAGGGAGGACAGAACAATGCAGGCATTGGACTTAGCCTTGTTCAAGAATCGCTAGAAGGATTAGATGGATACTTAACACTTTCCAGCGAAGAAGGAGTAGGAACAGTCTTTACCGTTGTTATTCCAAAGAAAGAGGGGCTTTAATTCATGAGGGGAACGAAGATCATTGAAGTTTTAATTATCGAAGACGATGTGCGAATCGCTGAAATTCAAAAGCGCTACATCGAAAAGATTGAGGGGTTTCAAACCATTGGAATTGCCACTTCCTATGAAGAGGCAAAGCAATCAATTGAAATTTTACAGCCAGCGCTTATTTTATTAGACGTCTACTTTCCAGATATGAATGGCATTCAGTTTTTGAGAGAGATAAAGAGTGACTACAAGGGAATTGATGTCATGATGATTACCGCGACGAAGGAGATCGACGTCATTCAAGAAGCTATTTCAATTGGCGTATTTGATTTTATTATCAAGCCTGTTATTTTTGAACGGTTTGAACAGTCATTAAAGCGATACGAAGAGCACTATATGATTATGCAGTCATTAAAGCGAGATAATAAAAGTGTTACGCAGCTAGAAGTGGATCAGCTTCTTCGAAAGCAAAGCTCTTCACAAAAACATACGTATTATCCAAAAGGCATTGATCGTCTTACCTTAGAAAAAGTATTAGACGTGCTTTCTGGCTGTACCGTTGGGTTAACGGCTGAACAAATGGCAAAGGAAATTGGTGCGAGTCGTACAACGGCACGAAGATATTTAGAATACTTGATTTCTGATGGGAAGATTGACGCAGATCTGTCATATGGAACCGTCGGAAGGCCAGAAAGAGTATATATAATCAAAGCAGGGGTTTCCTGAATGCAGAATATATAAAGAGGAAAGAGAAATGCGGCTATTGGCATTTCTCTTTTTATGTATAAAATAAAGAATAATTTCCTATCCCTATAAAAGCTCATCTACAAGGAGGTCGCAATGAAAAATCGCTTTACGATCGGAGAGATGGAAAAGCTTCATCATATCCCGATTAAAACGTTACGCTATTACGATGAAATTGGGCTATTTAAGCCGATAGAGGTAGATTCGAAAAGCGGATATCGCTATTATGCAGCTGAACAGTTTGAACTGCTTGATCTAATCTGCTATTTAAAAATGGTAGGTGTCCCTTTAAAAGAAATACAAAAGCAAGTTCAAAACCGTGAATTAAGCGACTTTTTGACACTGTTTTCTTCCTATAAAGAAGCCAATCTCCAAAAAATTAAGCAGCTGCAGCTTATGAATGAACGTTTAACAGCTCGAATTGACGAGTTAACAGAGGCTCAGCACATCCAAAATCTTGGCATCCCTTTTACAAAGAAAGTAGAAGCGCGCCGAATTATTGAAGTGAAGAACGATATTCGCTCGCTATATGATTTAGAATTATCACTTCGCCATGTGAAAAAGGATTTTCACCACGTTTCCCCTATTATTATTGGCAAGGTGGGATTAACGCTATCAGTCGAGGCTGCTAAACTAGGGAAGTATTTTGACTATAGCTCCGTCTTCTTATTAATAGAAGAAAGTGAATTTATCCACATGAAGGAGAATGCTTCTCGTCTCTTAGAAGAAGGCACGTATGCAAGTATTTATTTTCGAGAGCCCAAGGAGCAAACAACGATCTATTACGATCGATTGTTAGATTATGTGAAGACACATGAATATGAAACAGAGGGGCCCCTCATCGTTCGAGAGATTATCGATCAGTTTCTATCTAACCGCCCACAGGAGCACGTAACAGAAATTCAAGTAAAAGTTCGAAAAAAGGATTGACCCTACAGTTACTGGAGAGTTTATGATAAGACGTATATCTGTGAGTGACGTAGTTTAGATCATCGTCAACCTCTTAGATCGAAAGGATGTGTAAAATGTCACAACAAAATACGTGGGATCATTCAAAAGTAGGTAAGAGACGATTTCTGTCATTGGTTTTAATTTTAGGTTCACTATCAGCATTTGGACCTCTATCCATTGATATGTATTTACCATCACTACCAGCTTTGACGACAGACTTACATACCAATGCTTCCTCAGCACAGCTAAGCTTAACGGCATGTTTACTTGGTCTGGCATTTGGACAGCTGTTGGTTGGACCGTTTAGTGATATTAAGGGAAGAAGAAGGCCATTGATTGTAGCGCTATGTCTCTATTCGATTGCGTCTATTCTATGTGCTTTTGCTTCCTCAATATGGTTGTTAGTAGCGCTCAGGTTTTTGCAGGGAGTAACAGGGTCAGCTGGTATTGTTATTGCCAGAGCAAGCGTGCGGGATTTGTTTTCAGGCTCAGAGCTTACAAAATTTTTCTCGCTTCTTATGCTCGTTAACGGCGTAGCGCCTATCTTGGCACCAGTCATTGGTGGACAGCTTTTACAATTTATCTCGTGGAGAGGCGTATTTGTTGTCTTGTGTGTAATTGGAATCATCATGCTTTTATCAGTTGTATTTGGTCTTGAAGAGACGCTAAAGCCCAGCATGAGATCTGAGGGCGGCATAAAGAATATTTTTGGTGCCTTTTCTCAGCTTTTAAAAGATCGCTTATTTGTTGGCTATGCAATTATTCAAGGACTTATCACAGGTGCGATGTTTGCCTATATTTCAGGCTCACCGTTCGTCATACAGACAATTTTCGGCGCATCTCCACAGTTGTTTAGCGTTTTATTTGCGATTAATGGAATTGGAATTATCATTGCTTCGCAAATAACGGGGCGTTTGGCTGAAAAGCTAGGAGAAACCAAGCTGTTAGTAGCTGGTCTAATCTTTGCTGCGGTTGGAAGTATTCTACTACTTGCTGCAACTGTTTTTGGATTAGGAATGCTAGCAGTTTGCATTGGATTTTTCATGATTGTCTCAAGTGTTGGAATTGTGAATACTACCATTTTCTCTCTAGCTATGCAAAATCAGGAGCAAAACGCCGGAAGTGCTTCAGCTCTATTGGGATTATTGCAATTTGTTTTCGGAGCTGTCGCAGCTCCTTTAGTAGGTCTAGGTGGAGAAGGAACAGCGATTCCACTTGGAATTATTATTGCGGTTTGTGATGTAGGTGCACTGCTTCTATACGTGATATTCGTTAGGCGCGACCGTGTGGCTACGTCAAAACAATCCACATTAAATGCATAAGAAAAAATACCAGATCAATAGGGTCTGGTATTTTTCTTACATATGCTTCATTACAAGCTTTCCGACAACCTTTTGTAACGAGGTTTCTGTTTGGATACTACCAAAATTAATACCAAGCTGAATGGATGTTTGAGCTACCTCTGGTCGAATACCGGTTAAAATTGTTTTTACTCCTACCATACGTAACGAATCTACGAGTTGAAACAATTGTTGTGCAACCATCGTATCAACCATCACAACTCCTGATAGATCCATAATAAGAACAGAGATTTTAGCATGTACGCTTTGGTGTAGAGTGGATTCGAGAATGCTTTTCGCTCGGTTCGTATCGATATCGCCTATAAGTGGAAGCAGTCCGATCTGATTCGTCAACGTAATAACAGGCGCGCTTAATTCGCGAATTAGCGAGGCTTGAGCTGCTAATCGTTCCGTCACAATTTCCATAAATCGATTTGTAAACGTCTCCAATACGTAGTCAAGCGCGAAATTAATTTTACGTTCCCATCCAAAAATATCTGAGACATTTACATCCAGAGTGGTTTGCTCCACAAATTTTTGAACGTACATCCAGTAGACATGGCGAAAAACGCCTGAGTTCCTCACAACTTCAGATAAAGAAGTATTCGATTGAACTCGATCTGCTGCTGTTTTGTTGGTCCATTCCTCAATGGCTTTTTTCGTTTCGTCCTCTGAATGTATAAGGGTTTTGGCTACTAATCGTACATAGTTAGAGTTTTGTTCTCTTATTCGCTGAGCGACCTGCGGTGGTGCATCAGCTGAATAATCTGATCCCTTTTTCACTAACTGATACTTCATCCATTCATCCGTAAAGCTGGTAGCTTGAGAGACTAGAAACTCGTATAGTGCATAGCATTTCTCGTTCATAATTTCTCCTTATTCATTCAAGATATGGTTAATTCTATTTCATACTATCCACTACTAGAAGTCAATATTTAACTCTGACATTTCGCTTCGTATATCTGTATGTCTCTAAGCATCTAAGGGGAATTTATGAAAAAAAGCAAAAAAATTTTCTTTGACATGTTACTGACACATTGGCAGGTTACATTAATACATGTACAGAGCATGTACTATATCACTTATCACAAAAGATCCTTTAGGAGGAAGCACAAGTATGATGAAGAAAAAAGTAGTCACTTATGTACTTACAGGAGCTCTATCACTAGGTCTTATCGGTGCAGGCACGGCTTTTGCAGCATCGTCAAACGAAACACCAAAGCAAGAAGTAAAAGAAGTGCACGGATTTAATCATGGAATTGGTCATATGAACGGGCTTCATAATACAGAATTTTTGAAGAAGCAGGCTGAGAAATTAGGAATTAAAACAGCTGGAAAAGACACAAATACATTAATGCAAGAAGTACGAGATGCATTGATAAAGAAAGAAGCAAAGGAATTAGGAATTAGTACAACAGGAAAAGATTCAAAAACGGTCATGGAAGAAGTTCGTACGAAACGAGTTCAGAAGCAGGCTGAAAAGTTAGGGATTGATACAAAAGGAAAAACGGCTCAGCAGTTAGCACAGGCCATTCGTCAAGAGACAGTCACTAAAAAGGCAAAAGAATTAGGTATTAGCACGAGTGGAAAAGATTTAGAGACGCTAGCACAAGAAGTGTTTAAAGCACAAATAATGAAGCAAGCGAAGGCTCTTGGAGTTGATACGGCAAATAAGGATGTGCGTCAACTCGTTCAAGATGTACGTGAGGCACAAATCAAAAAAGATGCGAAAGCATTCGGCATTAGCACGGCTAATAAAGAAATTGAAGATGTAGCAAAAGAGGTTAGGGATCAAAAGATTGTGCAAACGGCTGAGAAGCTAGGAATTGACACGAAAGGAAAAACAGCTGAGGAGTTATTTCAGGAAGTAATGCTTAATCATGCTGATGAAGCAAAGGATCTTCAACTGTTCCCGTTTGACCATGAGGATGGAGACGGATTTTTTGGCGGGCCAGGTCATGGTGGTCACCCTGGCCACGGCGGACATCGTGGATTTAATCACTAAAAAAAGATGAGTTTTTAACGCAATATGATCAAAAAACTGACAATATAAGAATTTGATGTTTACCCATAAGTTTTTCTCTGTTACTTGGATAATAGATGAAACAAGGAAATTCTCCACTTCCCCCCCTTTTAGTGGAAAACTCCTTGTCCAATCAATATAAGAAAGGATGATTCTAAAAGACTTTTCCGTCTCTTTTGAATCATCCTCTTTTTTGATTATAATGAAATGGTAGGGAGTGGATAGTAATGAAACATATATTAGTGATTGAAGATGAATTAGCGATTAGTCAGGTATTAAAAGCCTATTTAACAAAAGCAGGGTTCAATGTCACACAGGTGTTTGATGGGAACGAAGCGATTGACGTCTTTGCTAAAAGTAATCCGTCTTTAGTTTTGTTAGATGTGATGCTCCCTGGGATAGATGGGTGGAGCATTTTAAAGCAAATACGTGAAAAAAGCTCTTGCCCAGTTATTATGCTCACTGCTCTTGGAGATGTGAATTACCGATTGTCTGGATTAAATGACGGAGCGGATGATTATATCACGAAGCCATTTGTAGGGGATGAAGTAGTGGCAAGAATTCAAGCTGTTTTAAGAAGGGCTCCGTATGTATCAGAGGAAAATGGAATAAAGCAGTTTGGAAGTTTGAAGATTGATGTAAAAGGCCATGTCGTCATGCTAAACGGTGTAGAGATCGATTTAACTCCACGTGATCTATCTCTGCTAGTTTTCCTAGCAGAGCGTCCAAATCGGACCTTTACAAGAGACGAACTAATTGACTGTGTATGGGGAATGGATTACGACGGAAGTGACCGTGCTGTTGACCTCTCGATTAAGCGGTTACGAAAGTCGCTACAAAATTGGCCGGTAACAGAGGGAGAAATCAAAACACTTCGGGGATTGGGGTATCAATTTTGTGTTCACGAAAAAAAATGAGAAAATAACGCTCTTAAAATATTGGACCACAAGGTATTTGGCGACTCTTTGTATTGGACTATTGGTTATTGGTATTTTATCTGTTTTATGGATTCGTCACAGTACATTGCAACACCGGCTCGATATTGCTAAGTTCTTGGCGGAGGAAACGGCTGATCGATTCGTAAGTAATATAGGTGGGGAACCGACACCTAGGGAAAAAGGCGGGAAAATTTTACGAGATCATGATAAAACGCTAGGTCTTGAAAAACCGTTTATTTATATTGTGAATAACGATGGAGATATTTTATCATCAAGTATACCAATGCGAGACGATGATCGAATGAGTTTCCGTTTTCCATCTTCTATCTTACAAAGTAAAAAAGAGATTCAAAAAGTAAATGCTTCAAATGATGAAATTTTTTATGCGGTAAAAGCACCGATTAAATCAAATAATGTTCAGCTTGGATCTGTTATTTTATTAATGGCGGAAAAAGATTTAGTAAAGGTGAACGAGGAATATCGCCTGCTTGGTATTATGCTCGTGAGCTTAGCCCTCTTAGGATGGCTGGCGATTTATTTATTAACGCGCCGACTTTCACGACCAATTCAAGATGTGGCGAGGGCGGCAAAGCAAGTTCAAGAAGGTAACTATGATATTCAGCTTCATCATGAAGTAAAGGAAAAAGAAGTGCATGAACTCGTATCATCTTTTAAAGAAATGACGAGCCGATTAGAAACGCTAGAGTCATTGCGAGCAGAGCTACTAGCTGGAGTTACCCATGAGCTTAAAACTCCCGTTACATCTATTAGTGGCCTTCTACAGGCGGTAAAGGACGATATTGTCGAAGGAGAAGAGGCAAAAGAGTTTTTAGCAATTTCGTTAAAAGAAGTAGGACGAATGCAAAAGATGGTCGCTGACTTATTGGAGTTCAATTCTTTTTCTGCAAATGCCCTTCCTGTTACGTTAGAGCTTCATGATGTAAACAGTGTCGTGAAAGAGATTGTATATCAATGGCAGGTGACACAGGAAGATGAGGAGATTAAAATCGATCTTCATTTACAAGATCAAAGTCAACAAGTCATGGTGGATACAACAAGACTTCAGCAAGTATTTATTAATTTACTAAACAACGCGAAGCAAGCGATGGAAGAGGAAAAGAGAATTGATATTACGATTCACCCACTCGTTCAAGGAGAAATTGCCATTGATGTCAGGGATCGTGGAGTTGGAATTCCTGAAGCAGAACAAGCATATGTGTTTGAACGATTTTTCCGAGGGGAAGGAAAGAAATTTAAGGTAAGGGGTCTCGGCTTAGGGTTGGCTTTTAGCAAAATGATTGCGAAGGCAATGAACGGCGATTTATTTTTAAAGGAAACGTCATCTAAGGGGACGACATTTACCATCATCATTTCAGCTGTCAATGAAACAAAGTAATCTCGCCTTGAGAGGGGCGAGATTATTTTTTTGAAAAAATAGCAAGAAACCTCTGTTTTGACGCACACCTGACACATTGAAGTTTTATAGTAAAGAAGTAATAAGTAGAGCCCCTATAAATCAGCCACCTATAGCCCAATAGGTGGCTGAAAAAATACACATACTTTCTTTTTACATACAATTATTTCGTTTATACAGGAGGAGTTAAAATGAAGAAAACGCGTAAAGCGCATTTATGGATTGGATTAATTACGTCTGTCTTTTTATTAATGGAAGCTATCACAGGGCTTGTTCTCTCAGAGCCTTGGCTTGTTGGACAACAAGGGCACGGAGAGGGAGAAGGACATCGATCAGCAATGATGGGATCAAGTTTTGCAGACGGAGGGAGCACGGCTCCTGCTGCGTCAACAGGGGAAAGTTCATTTCAAAAACCAAACTTTAAAGAAGGAGGGCCTGTAGCTTCATTGTATGGAACGATTCGTGGTCTTCATGAAGGAAAGTTAGGTGGAGCAAATATTAAATGGGTTATTGATATAGCAGCGCTAAGTATGATCTTCCTAACAGTTTCAGGCATCTATTTGTCTCTTAAAATTCTATTGGCACAGCGAAAGGTCAAACGCCGCAAGCTTCAAGCCGCTTTAGAATAAGAAAAAATCCCACCGAAGTGGGATTTTTTTAGTTTAGAACAATGACTTTAACATAGCGACGTCCCCATGATAGGGCAGCTTCTCTGTTTGGTACTAGAACGTCAATGATATGACCTTTAATCGCACCACCAGTATCACCAGCAATTGCTACACCATATCCTTCAACCCAAACTTTTTTACCTAGTGGAATAACAGAAGGGTCTACTGCGATAAGTTTTAAACCAGGTTGTTTAATGTTATAGCCTAAAGCTGAACGGAAGTTATTTCCGTTTGTCTCGTCTGGGCTATATGCCGTTGCTGAAACGTAGAACTCTTTACCATCAATATTCTCCTCAGATTGCTCATTGGATGATGAAGATGGTTGCGCCTTTGCCTGTGGCTGTTGTTGTGGTTCAGCCTGCTCTTTTGCTTGTGCCTGCTGCTTAGCTTTAGCAGCTTCACGTTCGGCATGCTTTTTCTTCTCAGCCTCTAACGCCTCACGAGCTTTTCTGGCTGTTTCAATAGCCTCAAGTCGAGCCTTTCTCGCTTCTTCCGCAGCAAGTGCTTTTGCGGCACGCTCCTGTGCTAATCGTTCTGCACGAGCTTTTGCTTCAGCCTGCTGACGTTTAATATTTTCTTGAATATTTTTCATTTCAGACTCAATTGTTGCTTGATCTTGCTTCGCTAACACAATTTGCTTTGAAATGTTACTGAAGTTTTTTTGTAGCGTTGTTAATGTTTCTTGTCGTTTTTGAAGATTTTGATTTAACTCAGCTTGTTTATTTGCTAAGTTGTCTTGTTCTTCCTCTAACACCTGCTCTTGCTTATCAATCGTTTTTTTATCTTCCTCAATTTGCTTTAAGTCAGCTTTTTGAGCATCTAGAATGTCGTTATCTGCGTTAAGTAACGTTGAAACGGCACTAGCACGCTGGATAAAGTCTGCAAAGCTATCAGAACTCATAATTGTATCAAGAACGAGATTAGCATGATCAGAGTGTTGAAGAGCTACTAGTCTCTCACGCATTACTTTTTCACGTGCAGAAACTTTGTCTTCTAACGCAACAATTTCCGCCTTTTTCTTTTCAATTAGCTTGTTCGCTGCGGAAATTTTCTCCTCAATGTTGTTTAGGTCATCTCTGTTATCCGAGATTGAGTTATGTAGTGAAAGCAATTCTTGTTGTATTTTCTGGATATCTTTATTAACGGCTTGTTTTTCTTGTTGTTTTTGTTTCACCATAGAACCTTTTTCTTGTAGCTTTTGTTCGGCATCCTTTAGTTTTTGTTGTTCTGACTCAGCAGCGTGAGCGACAACTGTACTGGATAATCCGACAAAGCTCATTAGAACTATTAAAAGCATACGCCTTATCATAATGGCATAAGCCCCCTTTCTATGCACATATAGTTATACCATAAGAATTGGAAATTAAATGTTACAAAACTATTAAAAATAAATGACCTCTATCAAACTAAAGCGTTAGTGCGTGAGTCATTTTACTCCCATTTCTCATGAACACCAAGTCCCCATCTTACCACGAGAAGAAAATTTTTCAAGTCCTACGACTTAAGTCATAAGCTTTGTGTTGGATGTTTGAGGGAGAAATAGGGTACGATGGAAAAGAAGAATGTACGCGTAAAATGATGACAGAAACTGAACATTGGAGAGGGTGGAAACGATGACGCACAATGAAGAAATTCGTTCACGGGTCTTAGAACTTGCAGAAACTTTAACAGACGAACAGCTTAATCAAAAGGTTCGTGATGATCAGTGGTCAATTATGCAGGTGATGGATCATTTGTATTTAATGGAGAAAAATCTTACGAATACGATGAAAAAAGTGCTCGAAGGTGGAGAAGAGCAGTCTGTTGATGATAAACCGATTCATTTAACAGTCGATCGTTCAAGAAAAGTGGATGCTCCGTCTTACGTAGTTCCATCAGATGAATTCATTACGCTTGATGAAATGAAGGATAAGCTGTATAAATCAAGACAAGCGTTGCAAGAATTCGAAGCCGAAACAAATGAAGAAAAGCGTCAAAAGAAAGCATTTCCTCATCCTGTTTTCGGATTGATGACGGTCAATCAGTGGATTCCGTTTATTGGCTATCACGAAGAGCGTCATTTAGAGCAGATGAAAGAAATTAAGCAGCACCTTCTCTAAAAGTCGATAGGCATTGATTTGGAAGAATCTAAAACATGAGGTTATGGCTGATTCGAAGCAGATGATTTGTTTACAAATAAAGGTCAACTTGATATGATTAACTCAATAACCAAAAGGGGAGCTAAGTATAACTTGGCTGAGAGGGCGCTTGTGAAGCGCCGACCCGATCGCCTGATCTGGATAATGCCAGCGGAGGTACATGGAATTGATCGTGAAAAGTCAAAGACTGCCTCTGGGGCAGTCTTTTTTGTTGTTTCAGTCAGGATAAATTTCACTAGGTAATCACTCCTTTTGGTAATGATAAAAATGAGGGGGAAACGAACATGACAGTTGTAAATGTAGGGTTTCAAGTTTTACCAACAGTTCCAGATCATATGAATAGCTACGAGGTAGTAGATAAAGCTATTGAAGTAGTACAGAGCTCAGGTGTGAAGTATGAGGTAGGAGCAATGGAGACGGTAATGGAGGGCGAGATGGATGAGCTTCTCGAAATCGTAAAAAAGGCGAAGCAAGCCTGTATAGATGCAGGAGCAAGCCAGGTTATGACTCACATTAAAATTCATTATCGTCCAGAAGGAGTTTCAATGGATGAAAAACTTGAAAAATACCGCTAACGTAAAACAAATCTTTCTTCCTTTAGGTGTGATCATCGCTTTACTCATCATATGGGAAGTAGCGGTTTCAGTTACGGGGATTGAAGAGTGGATTTTACCAAAGCCACATTCGATCTTTAAGGAAGTGTGGGATGTTAGGGACCTACTTATTCTACATAGTGCTCAAACCATCTACGAAACGTTAATTGGTCTTGCCTTATCCCTAGGAGCGGGCGTTTTAACTGCGACACTGATCGATATGAGCTCAAAACTTCGGCAGGCCATTTATCCACTGCTGGTGATCTCACAAACGATTCCAATCATCGCGCTTGCACCACTTTTAGTGATGTGGTTTGGCTATGGCATGTTGCCGAAAGTATTGGTTATTATGCTTGTTTGTTTCTTTCCTATCGCGATTAGCTTGGCAGATGGATATCGATTGGTAGATCGTGATATGATTCGCGTTCTTCAATCAATGGGCGCAAGTCGCTTGCAAATTTTCAAAATGGTGAAAATTCCAGCGGCGCTTCCTTCCTTTTTTACAGGATTACGCATTGCCGGAACATACAGCGTAATGGGAGCCGTCATTGGTGAATGGTTAGGAGCAAGTGAAGGACTAGGTATTTTGCTCACTAGATCCTCACAATCCTTTTTAACAACGCGTGTATTTGCCACGATTTTCGTTATCGTTGTGCTGAGTCTCATTATTTATGGACTAATTGAGATGATTGCAAAATGGACGATGCCGTGGCGAAAAAATAATCAGATGTAGGAAGCTAGAAGGAGAAAAAAATGAATAAGACAATTAAGATCATGATAGGGATGCTGTTAGTTCTTTCTGTTTTCTTGTCTGCTTGTGGGAAAAAAGAAAGCAGCAATGACGGTGGAAAAACAGGATCACAAGAAATTACGGTCGTTTTAGATTGGTTTCCAAATACAAACCATACAGGGTTATATGTAGCAAAGGAAAAAGGCTATTTCAAAGACCAAGGCTTGAAGGTGCGAATTATCCAGCCGGGCGAGAACAGCTCAGCTGATCAGCTAGTTGCGTCAGGAAAAGCTGATTTTGGTATTAGCTATCAAGAAAACATTACCCAAGCAAGAACACAAGGTATTCCAATTAAATCGATTGGTGCCATTATTCAGCACAACACATCAGGATTTGCTTCTCTTAAAAAAGATAAGATTAAAACGGTAAAGGATTTTGAAGGCAAGCGCTACGGTGGATGGGGTGCACCTTCTGAAGAAGCAACGTTAAAAGCCGCAATGGAAAAGAACGGTGGCGATTATTCAAAGGTGAAAAATGTCACGCTAGGTGCCGTAGACTTCTTTAAATCGATCGGCCGAGACGCTGATTTTGAGTGGATTTATTATGGATGGGACGGGATTGAGGCGGAACGCCAAGGAAAAGAAATTAACTTCATCCCTGTTAAAGACTTAGACCCAGCGCTTGATTACTATACGCCTGTTATTGCGACAAGCGATAAGCTTGCTAAAAATAACCCAGCCGTGGCGAAAAAGTTCATGGCCGCTACAGCAAAAGGCTATGAATACGCGATTAAAAATCCTGACGAAGCAGCGAATTCCTTATTAAAAGGAGCACCAGAGCTGAACAAAGAGTTAGTAAAGAAATCACAAAAATGGTTGTCTACTCAGTATCAGGCTGATGCAAAGCAGTGGGGAATTCAAAAGAAATCAGTATGGAGTAACTATGCTGACTGGATGTACAAACGAAAGCTGATTCAGAAAAAGCTTGATGTAAAGGATGCCTTTACAAATGAATTTTTACCAAAATCGTAATTCCTTGCAGTACGCTTTGTAAAGAACAAATAAAGGGAGAAGTAAGATGATAGGTGAACGGAAGCTTCAAGTAAGAGGCGTTCAAAAAAAGTTTGAAACTATTCAAGCGGTTCAAGATGTGGATCTTCACGTAAAAAAGAGTGAATTCGTGAGCATTATTGGTCCGAGCGGCTGTGGGAAAAGTACGATTCTTGATATGATCGCAGGACTTACCACACCTGATTCGGGAGAAATTCTTTTGGATGAAGAAAGCGTGTCTGGAAAGAGAGGACACGTCGCATATATGCCACAAAAGGACGTATTGTTCCCTTGGAGAACGGTTCTTGAGAATGTGATGGTCCCACTTGAAGTGGCAGGAGTAAATAAAAGAAAGGCTCGGGAAGAAGCGGCCCAGTTACTCCCTACTTTTGGGTTATCCGAATTTGAGGATCGTTATCCGGGAGAATTATCCGGCGGTATGAGGCAGCGTGCTTCCTTTTTACGTACATATCTATGTAAAAAAGACCTATTGCTTCTTGATGAACCGTTCGGGAAGCTTGATGCTTTAACACGTCTTCAAATGCAGCAATGGCTTTTAGAAATTTGGGGACAGTTTAAGCAGTCTGTCCTTTTAATCACGCATGATATCGATGAAGCCATTCTTTTATCAGATCGCATTTACGTATTATCACCGCGGCCAGGAAAAATAATTGCTGAAGTAAACGTGGATCTACCTAGGCCACGTGCTTCTAAAATAACGACGTCAGCTGATTTTACAGCGATTAAATCACAGATTTTGGACGATTTGACGGAACATTAAATGAAAGAGAGTCATTCCATTTGTTTATGGAATGGCTCTTTTTTTGGAAAAAAGATGGTTGTTTACAGAAATCATCCTGCTTTTTTACAAGGATGAAATTATTTCTTAACAAATCTATACAAAGAGTTAATAGGCGCTTTAAAAAGGTTTTATAGGATAGAAATTGAGAAAGATAAGTGAATAAATAACTCGGTTAGAGAACAGAGAAACCACACAAATCCATAGGCGTGTCGCAACACATCTATTGTATTTCGTGTGGTTTTTTATATGATCGCTCTATCTGCTTGGAGGTAAGAGGAATGGATGTACACGAAGAATTTTTACGTCGATTGCATAAAGATCGGCTCATCGCCTCAATTAAAGATCCAAAAAGCTTTGATTATTTTTTGGAAACAAATATTCAATTAGCTTTTCTTTTAATGGGAAACATAAGCGTAATTAAACGATATGTAGATGCCCTAAAAAGAGAGAATCGCTTTGTCTTTCTACACATTGAAAAAATCCCAGGCATCAGCTATGACCGAGAAGGCTTAAAGTTCATTGCAAATTTTGTAAAGCCGACGGGAATTGTTAGTACAAAGAGTTCTCTTATTCAATTAGCTAAAAAGGAAGGGCTGCTCACGATTCAACGCTTGTTTTTAGTGGATACAGATGCTGTGGCACATGGTCTAAAAGTTGCAAATGATATTCAGCCGGACGCGTTAGAGCTTATGCCCGGACTGATTCCTGAGATGGTGATGAAAGTTCGTGAAGAAGCATCTGTTCCAATTATTACAGGTGGACTGATTCGAAATAAAAGACAAGCAGAGGCCGCTTTAGAAAGCGGAGCTGCGGCTATTTCAACTGGAAGCCCGCGGCTATGGAAATCTGCATTCAAATAAATGAATACCCGATAATGGAAAGGGGATTACGAACATGAAAAAAGTTGAATTAGCAAACGTAAGCAAATCTTACGATAAAAAGAACAATATTATTGAAAATATAAATGTAACGATTGAACCTGGAGAATTTTTCGTGTTAGTTGGGCCATCAGGCTGCGGTAAAAGTACAATGCTCCGTATGATTGCAGGTCTTGAAGAAGTCACGGGTGGAGATCTGTTAATTGGTGAAAAGCGTGCAAACGAGCTCCCACCGAGTCAGCGAGATTTATCAATGGTTTTCCAAAGCTATGCGCTTTATCCACATTTAACAGTAGAGCAAAACATTACGTTTGGGCTGCATACGAAAAACGTCTCAAAACAAGAGCAAAAAAAGCGCTGTGAAGAAGCTGCTGAAATGCTTGGCTTAACGGACTATTTAAAGCGCAAGCCTCGTCAGCTTTCAGGTGGTCAACGACAGCGTGTTGCCCTTGCTCGTGCTATTGTGACTCATTCACCGATCTGCTTAATGGATGAGCCATTATCAAACTTAGATGCGAAGCTTCGTGCAAAAATGCGCTCTGAAATTCGTCAAATCCAACGCAAGCTCGGTATTACGATGATCTACGTGACGCATGACCAAACAGAGGCGATGACAATGGCGGATCGTATGATGATTTTAAATGGTGGTCACATTCAACAAGTAGGTCGACCATTAGACATTTATAATGCACCGAACAATACGTTTGTGGCGTCCTTTATCGGTGGACCTCCGATGAACTTAACGAATGCAAAAGCTGATTCAACGGGTTTACATTTACAGGACAACCGTACAATGCCGCTTTCACCAGCCATTGCATCAGCGCTTCCAAATGAGGTAACGGTTGGCGTACGTCCTGAAAAAATTCAGCTTGCAGATCGTGACCAAACGACGTTAATTGTAGAAATTGCAAACGTTGAAATTTTAGGAACAGAAACGTTAATTACGTTTGAAATTGGGAACGGAGAACAGTGGATTGCAAAATGGAACGGTCAGTGGAACGTAAAAATTGGTGAGCGTATGCCTATTTACATCGATGAAAAAGATTTATTCTTGTTCGATGCTGAGACTGGCGCATGTCTTTACCATCAAGCTGAGCGTACGGAAAGCTTATCGTTAGAGGGGGCATCCGTATGAATGTGACAGAACCGATTCAAGCTGAACGCACAGAAAAGGTGAAGAAGACGCGGACGGTGCCAGCAGCAGTAGCGGGATTTGGGTATTTATTGCCATCAATTTTACTGTTTGGTGTCTTTCTGTTCTATCCGATGCTACGCACGATTTATTTAAGTTTTTTCCGTACGGATACGCAGGGAAATCCGCTTCGCTTTATCGGACTTGATAATTTTACTCTTTTATTTCAGTCACCAAGCTTTTTGAACAGCATGAAAGCGACATTTCTATTCGTGCTAATAACAGTTCCAATTGGAATTGTGCTCGCACTTGCCCTAGCATTACTTGCGAATGAGAAGGTACGCGGAATTGGTTTTTTCCGTACGATGTTCTCTTCTACGATGGGGATGAGCGTTGCCGCATCTTCTGTCATTTGGGCATTTATGTATAACCCAGCAATTGGTGTGATTAATAAAATCCTAAACGTATTTGGTATTGGCGATGTTCAATGGTTGCTTGATCCGAAGTTTGCGCTTCTATCTGTGGCAATTTCAACGATTTGGATGAACACAGGATTTGCGTTTCTCATTTTACTTGGGGGCTTGCAAAACATTGATGATCAGCTTTATGAAAGTGCTCGAATTTCCGGTGTTGGTTACTGGTATCAGTTACGTAAGATTACAATTCCAATGCTTTCACCGACGTTGTTTTTCATTATTACTGTATCAATGATCAACGCATTTCAAACGTTTGGACAAATTGATATTTTAACAAAAGGTGGACCGATGGATTCAACAAACGTTATCGTGTATTCCATCTACAAAGACGCATTTATCAACTACAACGTAGGATCAGCAAGTGCTCAGGCAGTGATTTTATTCTTTGTTATTCTTGTTGTGACAATCCTTCAATTTAAAGTAGGAGAAAGGAAGGTGCATTATCAGTGAGAAAAGCCAAGCAGCCTTTACTATATTTATTACTAATCGTGGCTACAGTTGTGATGATGTTTCCGATCGCCTACGCATTTTTAATCAGTTTTATGAGCGGTGGGGAAGTTCTTCAAGGTCATCTTTGGCCGAAGAATTTTAACTTGGATAATTATAAAGCAGCCTTTGAACAAGTACCGCTGCTCGGATATTTATGGAACAGTTTCTTTACATCACTACTGGTGATGATCGGTCAGCTTGTTGTTTGTAGTTTAGCGGCTTTTGCATTTGTATTTATTTCGTTTAAAGGCCGAGACGCTATTTTCTTTTTATTCATTTCAACGATGATGATTCCGTGGGAAGCAACAATGGTACCAAACTTCTGGACGGTCCAAAAATTTGGCTGGTTGAACACGTATGCTGGATTAACGATTCCGTTCTTTGCGCTAGCATTCGGAACATTTCTACTACGTCAGCAGTTTAAAACCATTCCAAAAGATTTGTATGAAGCATCTCAAGTGGCTGGAATTAGCCGATTCCGCTTTTTCTGGAATGTTGTATTACCTGTTTCAAAAACGAGTCTTGTAACGCTTGGAATATACAGCTTTTTAACAACGTGGAATACGTATTTATGGCCGCTGCTTGTGACAAACAATGAAAAGGTTCGAACAGTACAGATCGGTCTGAAGCAAATGCAGTCTCAAGAGATTTCAACAGAATGGGGCGTAGTAATGGCAGCTGTTGTCATTGTCATCATTCCTACTCTCTTATTGTTGTTCCTTGGACAGAAGCATTTCCAAAAAGGTCTTACACAAGGGGCCGTTAAATAAGGGAGGCAAAAGGATGAAGAAGCTGCTGATTATCGTTTCATCACTATGCCTATTACTTCTAGGAGCTTGCTCAAACGGAAGTTCAGATGAAGCGAAGGCGAAGCAATCGTCAGGTAAGACACAGGTTATCTTTTGGCATGCGATGAGTGGAGATCTTGAAAAAACGCTGAATCAAATCGTGAAGAAATACAATGCATCCCAAGATAAAGTAGAAGTAAAGCCAGTCTTTCAAGGAACATATGAAGAGGCATTAACAAAGTTTAATACAGTAGCTGGAACAAAAGATGCACCAACGATTATGCAAACATTTGAGGTTGGAACGAAGTATATGATGAATACCCATAAAATCCAGCCGATTCAAAAGTTTATCGACCAAGATCATTATGATACATCGGTATGGGAGAAAAACATTGCGAACTATTATAAAGTTGGCGACAAGCAATACTCGATGCCGTTTAATTCGTCTTCACCAGTTCTTGTATACAACAAGGATGCGTTTAAAAAAGCAGGGTTAGACCCAAATAAACCACCGAAGACATACAGTGAATTAAAAGAGACAGCACGAAAGCTGACTCAGAAAGACGGAAAGCGTACGACTCAATACGGATTCTCGATTCTTAACTACGGTTGGTTCTTTGAAGAGCTGTTAGCGAACCAAGGTGGACTATATGTAAACAAAGGCAATGGTCGAGATGGAAACGCAACAAAGGCCACGTTTGCAGGAGAAAAAGGACAGCGTGTCTTTAACCTCATTCATGATATGTATAAGGAAGGCACGTTCTATAATGCAGGTCAAAACTGGGATGATATGAGAGCGGCTTTCCAATCAGGCAAAATGTCTATGTTCCTTGATTCTTCTGCTGGTATTCGTGCATTAGTGGATAATTCACCTTTTGAAGTAGGAGTAGCGGATCTTCCGGTACCAGATGGGGTGAAAAATCAAGGTGTTGTCATGGGCGGAGCCTCACTATGGATGTCTAAAGGTGAAGGTATTTCAACTAAAGAACAGAAAGCTGCATGGGACTTTATGAAATATCTATCAACTCCAAAAGTACAAGCAAAATGGCACGTTGAATCGGGATACTTTGCGACAAATCCAAAGGCATATAATGACCCAATGGTTCAAAAAGAATGGAAGAAGTATCCTCAGCTGAAAAAGACGGTTGATTTGCTTCACCAAACAAAATCAACGAAAGCAACGCAAGGAGCGCTCATCTCTGTGTTCCCGCAGTCACGACAAAACGTTGTAACGGCAATGGAATCCATTTATCAAGGAATGGATCCAATAGAAGTATTAAAACAGGCACAAGAAGGAACAAACTTTGCCCTCGAATCAGCAAATCGCTAGAGGGAACAAGTTTCAAATGACGAAATATAAAACAAACGAAAAATAGAAGAAGCTGACAGCGATCGTCAGCTTCTTTCTGCGAAAGGGGATCATTCGTCGATGTCAAACGATCTTATTATTTACGCCCACCGAGGATATAGTGGGCGCTATCCAGAAAATACGATGGCAGCCTTTAAAGCAGCTTATGAAACAGATGCTCAGGGGATTGAGCTAGACGTTCAACTGACGAAGGACGGAGAAGTCGTTATTATTCATGATGAAAAAATTGACCGAACGACGAACGGAACAGGTTATGTGAAAGATTATACGTATGAAGAGCTCTCTAAGTTTGATGCCGGAAGCTGGTTTGATCCTTCATTTACAAACGAACGTATTCCGCGCTTGGAATCATTTCTGAAATGGGTGACGGAACAAGATAAACCAATGATGATCAATCTAGAATTGAAAACGGATTTGTTTGACTATCAAGGAATTGAACAGAAGGTACTAACGTTGATTGAAGAAGCGGGACTCAAACAGCGAATTATCATATCCTCATTTAATTTTGATACTCTAAAGCGCGTAAGAGAGTTAGACAAAGATATTGCCATTGGCGTTTTGTTTGAGGGGATCGATGAGGAGAAAATTGGACAAGCGCGCTCAATCCATGCGGAAGCGCTGCACTGTGATCAAAGCTTTGCACTTTCAAAAAGTGGGGTAGAGGCCATCGAACAAGGTTTGAATTTACGCGTATATACGGTGAACAATCATGAAGATTTTGGTCCATTACAAACGGCAAATGTTCAAATTGTGATGACGGACTATCCTGAAAAGCAGTCGTAGCGACGACTGCTTTTTTTTAATGTGTGTCACCACCGACAGCTTTGATATCTTCTTCAACTGTTAGAGCTGTTTCTACCGATGATTGTAATCCTGCTACGATCATTTCTAACGACATGCTTGGCTTTCCAGGGTATCTGACGGCTTGTTCAGGAATAAACGGGATGTGAATAAATCCACCCTTAACGTCTTTATCTTTAATATGGTGCATAAGCCCATAAAAAAGATGATTACATACGTACGTTCCTGCCGTGTGTGAAACGTGGCCGGGAATACCTTTTGTAGTCAGATCGCGTACAATGGCTTTGATAGGTAAGGAAGACCAGTAACCAACAGGCCCGCCATCAACAATCGGCTGATCAATAGGCTGTTGTCCCTCATTGTCGGGAATACGAGCATCATCAATGTTAATCGCCACACGTTCGATACTAATACGATCTCGGCCTCCAGCTTGTCCAACACAAATGACCACACTAGGTTCTAATTCATCAATATATGTTTTTAACAGCGAAATAGATTGGTGAAAAACAGTCGGAAGGGGCTTGGAAATGACGGTATGATCTACAATCTGTGTTTGATGTAACTGCTTTACGGCTTCAAGCGATGGATTAATTTTTTCACCGTCAAATGGTTCAAATCCTGTAAGTAATATCGTCTTCATCTGCACACATTCCCCCTGATCTTCGTTGTTATGTTAAATTTTACTAGAAAAATGAGCGAAGGAGTACAATATTTTTAAAAAAGTGTGAAATTTTTAAAAAATAGTAGATTTATGCAAACGATTTCATTTACACTTATAGGGAGAAACAATAACTCTTTTATTGAGGAGAGTATTGCATACAACAAGTGTGAAGTTACGCTGAAGGAGAATTGCATAATGAGTAAATTTAGGAGTTTTGCTTTAAGAAGAATGTCGTTCAAACACATTATGGAAACGGTAAATGCTAGATTCATATTTATCTTGCTGCAACATGTTTTGGTAGGAAGCCTCATCGCGTTTCCGCTCGTGATTCAAGTTTCAAAGGCTACACCTGAAACGTTGACGAGCTTAGCCTTTCCGAAGTTAAGCAGTAGTGACACGTGGGTTCAAGAGCTTCCTAAATGTACGATTAATGATAAGAAGCTGAACTGTGAGGATGACAAAAGCAAAGACATACAAAAGGGGAATGAACATATTTTAGTTAATCCAGCATCCGGATGGGAAAAAAAAGTGAAGGAAAATGACGCTTATCTTGCTTTCCACAAACGATACATGAGCGTTTCCTCTCATGGAATTAACGTCACGGTTCCGTATGGATCAGATAATTTCTTTAATCAAAAGAGTGGCAAGGAGCTGTTAGAACAGGTAGCACAAACGGCAAAACCACAGCTTATTTTGCCGGCCATGCAATTCCTTTACCCACTCTCAATTGTCATGAATATGATCTTTATCGCAATCGTTTCACTTTTTGCATTGCCAATGAACTTCAGAGCACGAGTGAAGCTGAAGTACAAACAAATTTTCTCTATGCTGTCCTACGCCGCGACTATACCAGCTCTTATTGCGTTTGCCGTCGGTAGTTTCATTTCCGCAGCTTTTGTTTATACCATTTATAATTTCGGATTAATTTTCTTGGCTTACTTTTTATTTAGAAAATATTTGCGATGAGACTTTTTGCTTACAGATCAGAGGGTGTACTCCTTTGATCTGTAACAAAAGCATGATAATAGTGTAAGACAAACGAAGGATAGAATTTTCGGAAAATGAAAAAAATTCAATTGACGAATTAAAAATCATGTAATATGATTTCTGTAAAAGCGTTTGCACAAATTTCGCGGAAAATGGAGAGGGGTATAAGAATGAACAGGGGATTTAAAAAATTATCAATGCTATTTTTAGCTATGATGCTAATTGTAGTCGCTTTCATTTCTGGATGTAGCAGTGACAAAAAAGCATCGACAGATAATGAAGGAGCAGCTGAGGAAAAAGGGGATCTTCCTTGGGATAAAAAAGAAAACGGTTACAAAATTGAGAAAGAATTACTAGATGGAAAAGCATCTTTGAAAGTATGGTTAGATGACGATACTTACGCAGACGCAATCATTAAAGCATGGAATGAGAAATACCCAAAAGTAAAAATCAAGTACGAAAAAGTTGGAGCAGTTGATGCTCGTGCAAAAATGGCTTTAGATGGGGAAGCTGGTCTTGGTGCAGACGTTTTCATTCAACCACATGATGGAATTGGACCATCATTATCAGATTCTATTATCGGTCCAATGGGAAGATATAGCGATCAATTAAAAGATGAAATTATTCCGTCTTCATTAAAGACAGTAGAAAGCGATGGTCAATATTACGGAGTGCCGATTTCTACGGAATCGCTTGCACTATTCTATAATAAAACGCTATTAGAGCAAGTAGCAGGTTCAGGTGAACCAGCAAAAGATTGGAAAGACATTGTTGAGCTTTCAAAAACTTATAACAACAAAGCGAAAAACCAATGGACAGTTCGTTGGGAATCAGGTAACTCTTACACAAACCATTTCTTCTTAACAGCAAATGGATTCCAACTGTTTGGTAAAAATGGAGACGATGCAAAAAAATTAAACTTTGAAGATGAGTCAGTAACAAAAGGATTAGAATTCTTCAAATCACTTCGCCCAGTTTGGGATGTAAACGCTGAAGATGCAACAAACGATACAACAACTCTTGAATTTGCAAAAGGGAAAACACCTTACTTAATTTCAGGACCTTGGGCAATCGCTGATGTGAAAAAAGGCGCTGAGAAAAACAACTTCGAATTTGGTATTACAACAATTCCAGATGTTGATGGCCAAAAAGCTAAAACATTCTCTGGGAACCAAATTGCCTGCGTATCTGCTTATTCTAAATATCCAGGTGCAGCACGCGTATTCGCAATGTTCCTAGCTTCTAAAGAGGGAGCAGAAGCAATGTATCAATCAACTGGTAAATTACCAGCACTAAAAGAAAAAGCAGCTGAAAAAGTAGCAGGTCTTAAAGACGATGAACTTCTTCAAGGTGTAGCAGCTCAAGCAGCGAACTCAACTCCAATGCCAACAATTCCAGAAATGGCTAACTACTGGGATCCTGCTAAAGCAATGTACGTAAACGTATGGAATGGCTTATTAGATGTAAAAGCAGCTCAAAAGAAAGCAACTCAAGATTACGAAACTTTACAAAAATCAGGCGGTAAATAATCTGTCTGAGGAAGAAGCAAAATCTTGCATATATGTGACATCTGAAAGTACCTAGATGTCATTCTGACGAAGAGAAATTGCCTCTCCAATACAACTTGGATGAGGCAATTTTATCTTCTAAAAAAGCAAACGTTTGCAAAGATTGGGAATTTAGTTTTACATCTTTTGGAATAAAATTCTATTAAACTATTTTTTCAAGTAAAGTTAGTAGGTCTTATGCCTGCTTTTCTGCTTGAAGAGGAGGATATACGCCATGATTGATCATGCACCGAAAAAGAGTCCTGTTTTACCTGGTGTAGCTTCAGCTATCATTTGGGGACTGGGCCAACTGCTGAACAAACAGCCTGTTAAAGCATTATTTTTCTTTATCATTCAAGTGCTAATTGTAATGATTGAGTTTCTTACTGGAAACTACACGAACATGTCTGGTGGCTTTAGTTTTCGCGAAAATGGTGGCTTCTTTTTAAAAGGCTTCTGGGGTCTTGTGACGCTTGGAGAGGTTCCAAGAAAAATGTCCATCCTTGGTCTTACAGATGGAGATCACTCCATTGTTCTTTTAATTAACGGGATTATTGCCATCTTGTTTATGTGTATTTTGTTGTCACTGTACTATTGGAATATTAAAGATGCAGTAAAAACAAGAAAGCTTGCTAATGAAACAGGTCATACTCCAAAGACTCGCGAGTACTTAAGTGAATTATGGACAAGCATGTTTGAATACATCGTGCTCATTCCATCTGCACTTCTTCTACTATTTATCTCAGTAATGCCAATCATTTTTGGTGTTCTTATTGCATTTACCAACTACAACGGTGCTCATCTTCCACCAGCTAAGCTTGTTGACTGGGTTGGATTTGATAACTTCGTGAACCTATTTAAAATGCCAATCTGGTCTTCCACGTTCCTCGGTGTATTTGGATGGACGATCGTATGGGCAATCTTATCAACTGTGACATGCTTCTTCGGAGGACTGTTCCAAGCGGTTATTTTAAACAACAAACGAGTAAAAGGTAAAAAGTTCTGGAGAACGCTTTATATCCTTCCATGGGCCATTCCAGGAATGATCTCCTTGCTTGTATTTAAAACGCTATTCAATGGTCAATTTGGACCTGTCAGCCAATTTTTATTGGATATTGGATTAACGTCTGAACGTATCTCTTGGTTCACGGATTCAAGTAATCCAAATCTGGCACGCGCAATGGTGCTCATCATTAACTTATGGCTCGGTTTCCCATACTTCATGGCATTAATGACTGGGGTTATGACAAGTCTTGATAAGGAAATTTATGAAGCAGCTAAAATCGATGGTGCAACACCAACACAAGAATTTTGGAAAATTACGTTCCCGCTTGTATTAAGTGCAACTGCGCCGCTGTTAATTATGTCATTTGCAACAAACTTTAATAACTTTAACGTCATCTATTTCCTCACAGAGGGTGGACCAGTCAATTCGCAGTATCAGTTCGCTGGATACACAGATATTCTGATTACGTGGATTTATAAATTAACCATTGATGTCAAGATGTATAGCATGGCATCTGTTATGTCGATGATTATTTTCATTGTGATCGGTTCGATCTCTGCTTGGAACTTCAGCCGTACACAAGCGTTTAAGGAAGAGGAGTTGAGCTAAATGGAGAGTGTAACACCCGTTAATCGTAACGTGCCAGCTCCTAAGAAGGGGACACCTGGCCTTAAAATTAAAAGCTTTTTCATTACGACGCTCATTTATATTGAGTTAATTATCGTAGGAGCTGCCGTTCTTTTTCCGATCATCTGGATCGTTGGTTCGTCATTTGGTGAGTCTAGTGGGTTAGCAAATGCCACGGCTATTCCTGAACATCCTACAATTATTCACTACAAAGAATTGATTGAAAAAACCAAGTTCCTAGCCTGGTATTGGAATACATTTAAAATTGCCGTATTGAACATGATTTTCTCAGTTCTATTGAGCACATCAACGGCGTACATTTTTTCTCGCTTTAAGTTTAAAGGTAAAAAAGTGGGCTTAATGTCAATCTTGATTCTGCAAATGTTCCCTTCCTTCATGGGGATGATTGCTCTTTACATTTTATTCTTAAACTTTGGCCTGTTAAATAGCCATATCGGATTAGTCATTATCTATGCTGCAGGACAAATTCCGTTTAATACATGGTTAATTAAGGGATATCTACAGTCTGTTCCAAAATCATTAGATGAATCAGCCATGATCGATGGAGCAACGAAAACACAAATTTTCTTTAAGATCATTATGCCGCTTTCAAAGCCAATTCTAACGTTTGTAGCGCTCACGCAATTTATGGCACCGTGGATGGACTTCATTCTTCCACGTCTCTTAATTAGCTCAAACGAAAAGAAAACACTTGCGATAGGCCTTTTCGATCTTACTAAAGGAAATACGAATACAAACTTTACGATGTTTGCTGCAGGAGCTATTCTTGTTGCGGTACCAATTACACTCTTGTATATCTTCTTACAAAAGTACCTTATTAGTGGGTTAACAGCCGGAGCTAATAAGGGATAAATGACAGAGAGAAAAGAGGGGATTCCTCCTTTTCTCTTTCTTTTTAAAAGATGCTGAAAGCGCTTTAAATACTGATTTATTGATAAGGAGCGCATTTTTGGGACAAAGAAAAATAAAATTAGGACGGATATAACTTATGGGTGTAACAATAAAAGATATTGCGACTAAAGCAAACGTATCGCCATCAACGGTTTCACGAGTCATTTCAAACAGTCCCTTAATCGGTGAAAAAACAAAGCGAAAAGTCAAAAAAGTGATGGAAGAGCTAGGGTACTTTCCTAACTTTCACGCGCGCGTCTTAGTAAACGGAGCTACGTGTTCCCTCGGTATTGTGATGCCAGTATCAATGAGAGATCAGGACCTCGTATTTCAAAACCCCTTCTTTCAAGATGTCATGAAGGGTGTGGGATCGTTTGTTCACTCGAAAAACTATTCACTTTATATGACGTCAGGAGAAACGGAAGAGGAAATTTACCAGGACGTTGTGAATATGGTCAAAGGAAGACGAGTAGATGGCATTTTACTTCTTTATTCGCAAGAAGAGGACCCTATTATCAATTTTCTTGTGGAACATGATTTTCCGTTCGTGTTGGTTGGTCATCCTCCTGATAACGTTCAAAACATTACGTATGTGGACAATGATAACTATAAAATTGCCCAAAACGTCACGAAATACCTTCTGTCACTTGGACATGAAAAGATCGCCTTTATCGGGGGGAATAAGCGCTTGATTGTGACGAGAAATCGTCTATCTGGATTTTTAGATACGCTTTCTCTTGCGGGACTTTCTGTTCCTGAGGATTATATCAAACATACCGAGTTTAGCATTGAGGGTGGAAATGCAAGTGTGCAGGAGCTTCTGGAATTAAACGAGATACCGACAGCTATATTTGTAACGGATGACGTCTTAGCAATGGGTGTTCTAAACGTACTGCATGAGAAGAAAATACGCGTACCTGAGCAAGTAACGGTTGTGAGCTTTAATAACTTGTTTTTTGCAGGGTTCACGATTCCACCATTAACGACGGTAGATGTGAACATCTATCAGCTTGGTTATGAAGCGGCAAAATGTTTGGTAGAAAAGGTGGAGGACACCTCAGCTACACCGAAGTGTATTGTGGTACCATCGAAGCTAGTTGTTCGCAAAACCTGTCAGCATATCGGAGATCAATCGTTACAGAAGATGTTATCTCACCTAGATTTTCAAATCGTTGTTCAATAAAAAAATCCTGGTCACATTTTGGAGACCAGGATTTTTTCTGCTTATTTTACTGTTGCTTGCCATGATGTTTTCAAGCTGTTAATATCGTTGATCAACGTTTTTTGAGCCTGAATACTAATCAAAAGACGCTGTGCAGACTGTAACTTAGTAGTCATGTCTGTCAAAACTTTGATTCCTTGCGTAATATCTCCTTTGTTGTAGGAGCTCTCCGCAGCTTGTAGATCATTTTGTAATGTCTGGCTAAAGGCATTTCTAATTTTCGCCTTGGTTGTAAAATTAGACAGCTCTTGTTTAACTTCTTCCATTGTCACGGTAACAACGAATGGAATTTCATTGCTCGTAACGCTTTGCTTTGTAGAAGTAGAGGTTGCCATAACTGATGCAATACCAGCCGATTTCGCTACAATTTCTCCTGAGTCGGAAATACTAATAACGTCTGGGTTTGATGAGACAAGCTTGAACTGATTTGCAGTTAATGTTGCTTCAGCACCACTTACGTATTTCACTTGAACAGTAGGTGAAGGGGTAACGACTTGTTTCTTTTGCAAGTTCAATCCAACTGGACCTATATCCAAGTTCAAGCTTTCAATCATAATGGGAAGCTTATATAGTCTTGAACCAAGCGTATAGTAAATGCTCCCATCGTTCGATAATGTCATGAACTGAATGGATTCTTCAACCACTTCATCGGATACTGTCATCAGCTTTTTGGATCCTCGCACAAGCTGTTTAACTTCTAACGTATCAGGATTAACAGCCGTTAATTTTCGACCAAGTGTCGTGTAGAGCGTCCCATTTTTTCCCCAGTCTAAGTAGAACGGACGGAATTTACCTGTACTGAACGTAGTAGGATAAACAATTTTGCTTTTGACGACTTCATACGTTGTCGGGTCCATGGCAAAAATCGTTCCGTCAATAATTCCCCAAAGTAAGCCATCAGGTCCAAACGATAATCCACCAATCATTTCAAGTGGTATATCTAATCCAGGAATTTTAGGCGTGAATTCCGCAATTTTTTCTCCCTTTTCTACATCGAATACGAACATTTTCGCTTCTTTTTCAACAGGGTCACTTCCTAGACCACCGTAGATAGAAGTACTTCCATAAATTTTCCCGTCTTTATAAGCGAGTCCGATGATGCTTTGATCCTTTACAATGTCCGCGTAGACTTTTGTTTGAACATTCACTTGATCATTAGCAGAAGGGCTCTCGCTTAACACGGTAAGCGCACCACCATGCTTTCCATAACCAGGAATCGTTCCGATGAATAACTTGTTATCTCCACTTGTCATCGCAAACGGACGATCTTGGTCATCATCAATATCAACAGCGAGAGAAGGGTTCCCATTTTTTCCACTTGTGTAGTTAATCGGTTTTGTTGGATCGTAGCGATAAATCTTCGCACCAGGGTATGTTCCGAAATAGACCACACCGTTTAATGATCCAATTCCCTCTGACTGATGGAAGCTTTTATTCATATACGTATAGCTTTGGGATGATTCATCAAAAATACTCATTCCACGCTGATATCCGCCAGAATATACTTTTCCGTCAATTGCAGCGATTGCATTTATGTTCGTACCTTGGGCATCCACGTTTGGAAAGTGAAGCTTATAATCATTGTCGGTTGGATTGTAAAAGAAAGAATCTGTAAAAGCAGCCATTCCTGCTAGCACTGTTTTTCCATTTTGTAACGTAATCCAAGCGTGTGCTTTAATTTCTGTTTCGTCTGGTAGTGGAGGGGCGTCTTTTAGCTCTTCCACTTTGTTTTCTTTCAGATTGTACGTGTAGAGACTACTGTTTAACTTATAGTAAATTAGGTCTGGATTATAAGGTGAGGGAGAGGAGATCTTCCCTTGGAAGCCAATGGTGTTAATGTGCTTTCCAGTTGCTTCATCTAAAATGAATAGTCGGTAACCCGCGCGGACGAATAATTTCCCGCCGTATACAGCTACTTCTGATACTGTTGCGCTTTCACCTGAAATGGGAAGAGGTATTTCGACTTTTTCACCTGTTTTACGATCGTAACGCATAAGAGCGGCTGTTGTTCCGATTCCGACATACACGTATTGATCTGTTACACCTAGGCCACGAGCATATTGCTGGCCTTCCTTCATGATACCTAAATCGTTATATGTATTGGTCGCAATATCATATTCAAATACCTTCGTATTAGGATAAGTCGCTCCGTAAATCTTTCCATCACTACTCGACTTTAAATCCCAAACAAAAGTATCAGAGGGATTTTTCCCAAGCGATTCAAGCTTTTTCTCATTTGGTAAGTAACGATAGAGCATACCGTTCATCGTGCTAGCGAAATAGACATTCCCATCGCTCCCGACCGTCATTCCCCATACCACATCAGAATTAGCAATGGTTTGGGAGAACTTTTGCTCACCTGTCTCTGCATCAACTGCATAAAATACTGCAGGACTTCCGTTAACAACCATGTATTGTTCATTTTCTCCTAACGCATTCTGCCCATAAGCTGCCGCTTGAGATAAAGGTGTTTTAACCGCTTGTCCAAGTGAGATTGGATCACTAAATGAATCTTCCGGATGGAAATTAGAAGCAGCGGCTAGTGCGTGCTGTGGTGCTAGAGAAAACAGACCTAAAACAAACAAAATTACTACTGATAAATAGTTGCGTAATTTCATTTCACCCTCCTTGTATCATTTTGTCTTATATTTAGCATGTACGATCAAATTATCGGTTATTATGGGATTTTTTTGAAGTATTTTGATCTAAAAGTAACATAAATCATAAAAGCAGCGCCAAAAGCGCTGCTTTTACAAACTAAGACAGGCTGTTTATAATCGCATCTAGATCATGAATATAGCCATCTCGTAACGCTCCTTTTAGTTCGCTTTCTGAAGTGTTTTGTAGCACTTCTTTGGCCTTCATAAGGTGATGAGTGGCTTTACTAGATTCACCCTTGTCTATAAAATGCTGTGCTGATTGTAGCGGATTAATAAGTTGTTTAAACAGAGAGTTGCTTATTTCTCCTGCTTCTCTGGCTTTTTGAATATCTTGTGTCAAAATAGGAAGGCTTGCTGTCACTGTAATCGTTACGTCGTTACTTGTGACGTCCTTACCATTACGATTGATCGTTGCCGTAACGGTTGCTACACCTGAATGCATCGCTTGAAGTGTTCCGTCCTCTTTGACACGAAGAACGGTAGGATCAGAAGAGGTTAGCGTCGAATCTTCTTTTTCATAGGCAATGGGCTTTCCATTGGCATAGGCAAATGAAATAGAAGGGTTTACAACGTCATATTTATTAATCACTTGTTGATCAACAGACAGGGAAACGATGGTTTTCATCGGAAGTTTATACAGTTTAGAACTAATGGTGTAATAGAGGCTTCCGTCATCTGAGAGCGCCATTAAATTAATAGCAGCTTCTACAACTTCATCTGATAAAGTCATCATTTGACTAGAGCCTGTGATAAGCTTTTGAGAATCTAACGTAACAGGGTTAATCGCCGTAAGAGTTCTTCCAATTGTCGTGTAAATGGTGCCATCATAGCCCCATTTCAAATAATAAGGACGGAACTTACTTGAGCCAAACGTAGTCGGATAAACAACTTTGCTTTTGACTACCTCAAAGGTGTCAGGATTCATTGCAAAAATGGTTCCGTCTACAATTCCCCACAGTAATCCGTCAGGACCGAATTCTAAGTCACCGATAAGCTGTATGGGAACGTCTATCCCTGGGATAGTCGGAGTGAATTCCTTAATCTTTTGCCCTGTTTTGACATCAAATACAAACATTTTTGCTTCTTTTTCTGTTGGTGTACTACCGAGTCCACCGTATATAGATGTGCCTCCATACAATTTGCCATCTTTATAGGCAAGACCAAAAATACTTTGATTTTGGACAATGTTTGAATAGGTTTTTGTCTCTGTCGCAATGATGCCATCACTGTTCGGCTTTTCTTTTAAAATCGTTAAGGCGCCACCAAGCTTTCCATAGCTTGGGAATGTCCCAATAAACATCATATTATCAGCGCTTTTTAAAACGAACGGACGATCCTGGTCTTCTTCAATATCCAGAATAAGTCCAGGGTTTCCTTGCTTAATTTCGTTGTAGTCAAACGGTTTGCTTGGATCGTAGCGATAGATTTTCGCCCCTGGATAGGTTCCAAAGTAGAGCGTATCGTTCATCACGCCGATTCCTTCAGGCTGATGAAAGCCCTTGTACGTATAAGTGTAGCTTTGACTTTTCTCGTCAAAAATACTGAGGCCTCTTTGATAGCCTCCCGCATATACTTTGCCATTTAAGTAGTGCAAGGCGTTAACCGTTGTTCCCTGTGCTTCAACGGTTGGGAAATGAAGATTATAATCGTTGGTAGTTGGATTGAAAAAGAAGGAATCCGTAAAAGCTGCCATTCCAGTTAAGACCGTTTGTCCATCTTTTAGAGTAATCCATGAGTGAGATTTTACAGCTGTATCTGCTGGTAGAGGAGGAATGCCCGTTACTTTTTGAATCGTATTGGTTTCGGTGTTATAGGAATATAAGTCCCCACTTGATTTGTAGTAGATTAAGTTCGGGTTGTAGGGAGAAGGTGGAGAAATTTTTCCTTGAAAGCTGATCGTACGAATAAGCTTTCCTGTTGCTTCATCTAAAATAAATAGGCTTGTTCCTGAATAGACGAATAGTTTTCCATTATAAACCGCAGATTCGGAAATCGTTCCGCCTTTTCCGCTGTTTGGTATTGCAATTTCTTTCTTTTCGCCTGTTTGGCGGTCATAGCGTACTAGTGCTGCAGTCGTTCCGATTCCTACGTATACATACTGATCGGTAACGCCTAATCCTCGTGCGTATTGCTGTCCTTCCTTCATCACCCCTAGGTCAGTAAATGAATTTGAAGCGATATCATATTCGAATACCTTTGTGCGAGGATATGTTGAACCGTAAATCTTTCCATCAGCGCTTGCTTTAAGGTCCCAAACAAAACTATCAGAAGGGTTTTTTCCTACTTCTTCAAGGCGTTTTTCATTTGGAAGATAACGATAAATCATGCCGTTAATAGTACCAGCCATGTAGACATTGCCGTCACTTCCCACCGTCATCGCCCAAACAACATCTGTATTGGGAAGGGCTTGAGAGAATTTTTTTTCTCCTGTTTCGGCATCCACGGCATAGAAAACGGCCGGTGTTCCGGTAATGGCAATGTACTGCTCGTTTTCCCCACTTGCTGTTTGACCATATGCAGCAGCTTGTGAGAGTGGAATGGTAACCGCTTCGCCTAAATTAATGGGTTTCTCAAACTGATCGCCGGGCTGAAACTCATTAGCAAGGGCATGACGCGGGAAAAGAGCTAAGATGAGGAAGCCAGTGATGAGTAAAAGAACGTACTTTTTCATAGAAAATCCCCCTTTTAAGTAACCGCTTTCTTTGCTGCGGAATGAGGGATGATAAGCGGCTGTAAATAAAAGTATATAGGAAGAAATTTGGTAAAAGAAGGCGATATCCTTATTTTGGTAGATAAGGACTAGGAAGAATTTTCAAAGGTAGGAGAGATTACACTCAAAATAATCAAAGCCCTCTAAAATATTTAGAGGGCTTTGACTGTATTAACAGCAACGAGATATTTTTCCACCCTTAGCGTTAAAGCGTTCCTCCTGAGCTTCGCAGAAGAATTCTTTGCGGCATTTGATTGGTTCATCAGGGTGATGGTTCTTCATATGATCCACATATTTTTCGTAGCTTGGAACACCTACCAGCAGACTAACAAACTGCTTTCGGTGCGCTAAAAAAGATGTTATTAGTTTACGCATAATGTTGGAAGTCTCCTTTTTCACGTGGAACGTAAGGCGCTTCGTGAAGAGTCGTTTTTTTGTTTGTAAGAACCTTTATCCACATACGAATCGCTGATACTAAAACAGCCAATACAACGAGCATAAAAATACCGCAGAGCGTGGCATCGATATAGTCATTAAACAATACTTGCTGCATTTGTTCTTTAGACGTTGCTGGAGCTAAAATTTTCCCTTCGTCTAGCGCACCTTTAAATACTTTCGCATGAGCAAGGAATCCGATTTTAGGATTATCATGGAATAGTTTTTGCCATCCTGCTGTCATGGTTACAATTAATAGCCACGTAGTTGGGACAAGTGTGACCCATACATACGCTTTTTTCCCCATTTTGAACAAGAGAGTTGTTCCAAGGAGAAGGGCAATCCCTGCTAGCATTTGGTTGGCAATACCGAATAATGGCCAAAGCGTGTTAATACCACCCAACGGATCAATAACACCTTGATAAAGGAAGTAGCCCCATCCTGCTACACAGAGTAGCGTAGCTAATAAGTTAGCTGGAAGAAAGTCTGTTTTCCCGAGAGGCTTATACACATGGCCTAAAAGATCCTGAATCATAAATCGACCAACGCGGGTTCCTGCATCAATGGTTGTTAAAATAAAGAGAGCTTCAAATAAAATAGCAAAGTGGTACCAAAACGCCATGAGCGCTTTTCCACCAATTACTTTTGAGAAGATAAACGACATTCCGATCGCAAGAGTAGGAGCGCCACCTGTACGAGAAAGAATGCTTTCCTCTCCAACATCTTTTGCGAGCGTGCTTAAATCATTAGGAGTAATAGCAAATCCCCAGCTGCTTACGGTTTGGGCTACTTGTGACACGTCTGTCCCAATTACGGCAGGAGGACTGTTAATCGCAAAATAAATACCAGGCGTTAACACACAGGCAGCAATCATGGCCATAACGGCAACGAAGGATTCTGTGAGCATCGCTCCGTATCCAATCGGCTGTGCATGAGATTCGCGTTCGATCATTTTTGGTGTTGTACCAGAGGAAACGAGAGCATGGAATCCTGATACAGCTCCACAGGCAATGGTAATGAATAAGAACGGAAACATGTTTCCAGCAAATACGGGTCCTGTTCCATCAATGAACTGTGTGACGCTCGGCATGTGTAGGTGAGGACCAACAATAAGAATTCCTAACGCAAGACCTAAAATCGTTCCAATTTTTAAGAACGTGCTTAAGTAATCGCGCGGAGCAAGTAGCATCCAAACGGGAAGAACAGAAGCGATAAATCCATATACGATCATCATAATTGCGATTGTTTCGCCTTTAAACGTAAACATGCTAGCAAGAGTTGGATTTTCGGCTACGTATTGTCCGGCTACTAATGATAGGATTAAGAGCACAATTCCAATAATCGATCCTTCACCAACGCGACCAGGGCGAATATAACGCATGTATACACCCATGAAAATAGCAATTGGAATCGTAGCGGCAATGGTGAACATTCCCCAAGGACTTCCTGTTAGCGCTTTCACAACTACGAGCCCTAAAACGGCTAAAAGGATAACCATGATGCCTAAAATGCCAACCATCGCAATAAATCCAGTGACAGGTCCAATTTCTTCTTTAATCATTTCACCAAGAGATTTTCCCTTACGGCGCATAGAACCGAATAGGATAATAAAATCCTGAACCGCTCCCGCAAGGACAACACCCACAACGATCCAGATCGTTCCAGGCAAGTATCCCATTTGTGCGGCTAGAATAGGCCCGACAAGTGGACCTGCTCCCGCGATCGCGGCAAAGTGATGACCAAAAAGAACCCACTTGTTTGTTGGAACATAATCTTTTCCATCTGCCTGCGTTTCAGCAGGGGTTTGGCGATTATCATCTAGCTGAAACACTTTTCGGGCAATGAAACGACTGTAAAATCGGTAGGCAACAGCGTACACACACACGGCTGCTGTCAGGAGCCAAATGGCATTAATTGTTTCTCCTTGTTTTAATGCCACGACGCCAAAACAGATTGCTCCTAAGGCTGATATAACACCCCAGATCAAAATTGATTTCCATGCTCTCATGCATATTCCCCCTCAATAATTTGTCTACACGGTAATTATATTTTATTTTTCTGAATTTTTAAACAAAATAATTGGAAAAGCATTGGAAGAGCGGCAGAAACGTATGACAAATAATCCAGAAATGATAGAATAATAAAATACTTTGTCGTGAGAGGAGAAATAAGATGGAAAAAAAGCGAACCATTGCATCAGCGGTATGTCCACTAGATTGTCCAGACACGTGCGGATTAAAAGTGGAAATAGAAGAAGGAAAAATTGTCTCCGTGAATGGTGACCCGAATCACCCCGTCACAAAGGGAGTTATCTGCCATAAAGTGCGTAAATTTCCTGAGAGAGTAAACCACCCTGACCGTGTTTTGTATCCATTAAAACGTGTAGGAGAAAAAGGGAATCTTTCTTTCAGACGGATTACGTGGGAAGAAGCGTACGGGGAAATTACTCATCGCTACAACGACTTAATCAATCGTTACGGACCAGAGAGTATTCTTCCTTACAGCTTTTACGGAAATATGGGGTTATTAAATAGTGATGGAATGGATCGTCGCTTTTTCCATAAGCTCGGCGCAAGTCACCTTGAACAAACCATCTGTAATTCAGCAGCTTCTGTTGGATTTCGCTATACGATGGGCAGAGGTGTAGGCATTGACCCAGAAGATACAATTCATTCGAAGCTAATCCTTATCTGGGGATGCAATGTTATTAGCACAAACATGCACCAAATGATTTATTTTAATGAAGCTCGAAAACGCGGCGCAAAAATCGTCGTTATTGATGTCCATAAAAATAAAACAGCAAAATGGGGGGACTGGTTTGTCCAATTAAATCCGGGAACAGATACAGCATTAGCGCTTGGGATGATGCACGTCCTTATAAACGAAAAGTTGGTCGATGAAGCATTCGTTTCTAAATATACGGTTGGCTATGAAGAACTGGTTGCACATGTGCAGGAATATACACCGGAATACGTGTCTCGTATAACGGGTGTTTCAGCTGATGATATTATTAAACTAGCGAAAATGTATGGTGAAGCGACGCCATCTTTTATTCGAATTGGAAATGGACTGCAACATCACGAGAACGGGGGAATGATGATACGAGCGATTACATGTCTCCCAGCTCTAACAGGTCAATGGGGAGTAAAAGGTGGAGGAGCTTTAAAAGGAAATAGCGCTTATGCAGAGTTAAACTATGCAAAGCTTGCACGTGCTGATCTGAGACCAAGTCGAAATCCTCGCAGAGTGAATATGAATCAAATTGGAGATGCACTTCTGCAGGAGGAATTCCCAATTCGCAGTCTTTTCGTTTATAACAGCAATCCTGCTCAAGTAGCCCCTGATCAAAACAAAGTTCGAAAAGGACTAATGAGGGAAGATTTGTTTACCGTTGTGCATGATTTATTTTTAACCGATACGTGTAAGTATGCCGACATTGTCCTACCGGCAACAAGCCATTTTGAAAATACAGATCTTTATAAATCATACTGGCATTTATATCTACAGCTACAGCAGCCGATTATTGAACCAATGGGAGAAGCAAAGTCAAACTTCACGTTATTTAAAGAGCTTGCTGAATGGATGGGGTTCACTGATGATGCGTTTCAAGTAAGTGAACAAGAGATGATTGATGAGGCGCTCGATAGCCAAAATCCATCGCTTGCAGGGATTACATACGAGCGTTTAGCCAAAGAAAAGCATATAAAATTGAACGTAACCGCACAGCAGATGTTTCCGGAGTATATCCCAACTCCTTCAGGAAAAGTAGAGTTCTATTCAGAGCGAATGATAAGAGATGGTTACCACCCGCTTCCACACTATGAAGGGGCTAAGGAGAATGATCACTACCCGCTAACGTTTGTATCCGGACCTAATCACCAGTTTTTGAATTCGACGATGTCTAATATTGAAAGTCTTCAAAAATTAGAAAAGGAGCCAATCCTTTCACTGCATCCCGCGGAAGCGATGAAAAGGGGAATTCATGATGGAAATCAAGTACGGGTGTTTAACGAATTAGGTGAAGTGAAGCTGCGTGCGGTCGTTACCGAAGACGTACTACCTGGTGTTGCGCTTACGCAAGGCTTGTGGTGGGACGACGAAGAGGGTGAGCGTATTTCCGTTAATATGCTTACACCACAAAAGCTAGCAGATATGGGCGGAGGAGCGTCTTTCTTTTCAGCAAAAGTGGAATGTGAATTAATGTAGATAGAAAAAGGCGAGCTCAATAAAAAAGAGCTCGCCTTTTTTATTTAAACACGCTGTTACTGAGCCGTTTAATTCCTCTTTTATACGTGTCTAAAAAGTGATTTGCTTTTAACGATCCTCCTTGCACGGTGAAAGACACTTCGTATTCAACATGACAGTAATACCATGCTTTTTTTGCTTTTGGCCCGTAGATCATAATGGGAGGCACTTTAGCTACGACATCTGTTGTATTAATAAACCGAATGGAATTTGGAACGAGCTGGTGGTAACGAGCAGCAAAGGTTGGATCACCTACACGAGGACTGGCGAAATTATACATCACAACGTTTCGAAAGAGCTGGTTTGTTGCGACGTCTGCTGCATGAAGAGTAGCCAAAGCTGCTCCTAAACTATGACCGGTAATATAAAGCGTTTTATTGGGAGAAAGCTTTTTATAGACATCTAGCAGAAAGTCCCGGCATGATTCGTAGACGCTTAAAAATCCGTTATGAACAAGTCCGCCGTTGACCGTATAGGGGTAGTAGCTTTGGGAGTAGTCCGCATCTGCCATCCAATCTACGTCTGACTGAGTTCCTCGGAATGCTACAATCACGGATTCTTCGGACTCTAAAATGAAGCCAAACAAGCCGGTTTTGCCATACGTGGTTGCTTGAAATTCAGTCACAAGCGTAAACCCTTCTGGAACAGAGACTAACCCATTTTGCTGGTATTGCGTATACGCAAGCTCACACATATTTAATAAAAAAAGGGCGAGGGATTTGTTGTAGTATGGGGTTCTAAACATTGGATTTCCCACCTCATTCGTAAAATATCGTTACCGACAAGGTATGTGAGATTAGTTAAAATGTGCCTATGGTTCTGAAAAGCATAAATAAGGGAGAAGAAAATACCATGCCCTAAAAGCAGGGAAACAGAGAAAAATGTCGTACTTTTGTACTATAAAATAAGTCGAGTGGGGTACGACAGAATGGTAGCTGAGAAGTTATTTTTGCATGTTTTAATTATTTTAGTGCCAACATTACTTCATGGAATTGTGAAAGAATACAATCGGTACGGAAGTTCTCCTTATGCAATCGGATTTTTTCAAGGGGGAGCGGCTTTTTGTTGTCTAATGTTTTCATTTTCGAATGACGGTTTTTTCTGGGATTTGCGCTATGTCCCTTTGATTTTAGCTTTTGTATATGGTGGAAAAAAGTCAGGCCTGGTCGTATTGGGGTTTATTTTTTTAGGAAGAACTATTTTAGGTGGCGACGCACTTATCATTGGCTATATAAGCGCTTTGGCTTCTGCTATGATCCCTTTTCTTTTAGCTAAAATGGCGTGGAAATTTTCTGCGCGCAAACGAATTGTTTTTACCATTATATTAGGATTAGGTCCATCTCTCGTTCAGCTTTCCATATTGTTAATTTCTACTGCTCTAAGCCCAAATGTCTCAATAGAAGCTAGCTTAATTGAAAATGTAATAAGCTTTGGCACTATTCAACTCATCGGAATTTGCATGGCTTCATTAATTTATGAGTGGATGATCGAGAGAAAGATAATGAAAGAAAAAATTCAGCATGCGGAGAAACTGAATACGCTAGGGGAGTTAGCTGCCTCCATTGCACACGAGGTACGTAATCCGCTTACGGTTGTAAAGGGTTTTCTACAATTAATGAATCATGATCAAAAAAAGGAACGCGGGGAGTATGATCAATATATTTCGCTCGTACTAAGCGAGTTAAACCGAGCGGAATCAATTATTAGTGACTATTTAAATTTTGCCAAGCCGCAGTTTCCTAAGATTGAAGTGTTTTCCTTATCAGACATGCTTTATGATGTATTAGCTTTATTAAACCCATTAGCCGTAAAGCAAGGAGTGAACCTACATATAAACGTACAAATTCCTCTTCATTTGGAAACGGATCAAAATCAACTAAAGCAGGTGTTTATCAATTTAGTAAAAAATGCAATAGAAGCCACTGATAATAGCGGAACGGTCACTATTCGTGTGCAACAGGAGGATGATTATGTATGTGTGCAGGTTATTGATAATGGGAAAGGAATGAACAAGGAGCAGCTTTCACGAATTGGGACGCTTTTTTATACCACAAAAGATCGAGGAACAGGATTGGGAACGATGGTGTCCTTGCGAATCATTGAAGCAATGGATGGTAAAATTACGTATAAAAGCGAAGAAGGCAAAGGCACTGAAGTACATCTTCTCCTGCCTTTTCGTCCGGAAATAAGTCGTTCAATGTCTACTAAGGCATAAAAAATAGAAGAAAATGATTCAAAAAACATGTTGCGTAAAAGCCACATGTTTTTTTGCGTAAAAGAGAATGATTGAACAGATAAAATATTTTTTGAAGGTTGTAAAAAAGCTTGATTTAACAGTATATTCAGCCTTTAGTAAAACAATGAGTAAAATTTTAGTTAAATTTTTATTGACGATTAATTTGGAATCGCTTACAATGATGTTGAAAATGTTTCTTAAAACAAGGGGGTAATAGCAGTGAAGAAAATGTTTAGTGTACTTAGCTTACTACTAGCTCTAACACTAGTTTTAGCTGCATGTGGGGGAAGTTCTGAAAAAACTTCAGGAAACAAGAAAGAATTAACAGCTTGGGCTTGGAACATTAACGTTCCTGTTCTGAAAAAAGCTGCTGAACAATTTGAAAAAGATAATCCAGGATTTAAATTAAAAGTCGTTGAAATGGGTCGCGAAGACGTGTACTCCAAATTAACAACAGGTCTACAAGCAGGCGGTAAGGGGTTACCTGATATCGTATTAGTCGAGGATGATCGTGTACAAGGATATGTAAACGCTTTTCCTAAAGCGTTCTTAGATATTTCAAAAATGGGATTCGACAAACAAGCAGACAAATTCCCAGAATATAAAAAAGCTCTATTGGAAAAAGACGGTAAAGTATATGGCTTCCCATTTGATGGTGGACCGACTGGCGTATTCTACCGTACAGATTACTTTGAAAAAGCAGGCGTGAAAGCAGACGATATTAAAACGTGGGACGACTTCATTGAAGCAGGTAAGAAAATCAAAGAAAAAGTGGGCGTTGACTTCATCGGTTTAGATCTTAACGGTGACGATGGACTTCTTCGTGCAATGTTAAATCAACAAGGATCGTTCCTATTTGATAACGACGGAAAAGTAGCGTTAAACACAGAAGAAGCGAAAAAAGCACTAAAAGTACAAAAAGATTTAAAAGATGCAAAATTAGTGAAAAACACTGTAGGTTGGGATGCTTGGATCAGTGCAATGTCTGAAGGTAAAACAGCAGTTGCTCCTTCAGGTGCTTGGTTAGCAGGTTCAATTACACAACAAGCAGCAGATACAAAAGGTAAATGGGGCGTTATGCAATTCCCTGCATTTGAAGAAGGTGGAAATCGCGCAGCGAACCAAGGTGGAAGTAACTATATGATTCTATCTTCTACTGTAAATAAAGATCTATCTTACAAATTCTTAGAATACTTCTCTACTTCTGACGATGTTCAATTAGAAGCGATGAAGGGTGGATTATTCCCAACATTAAATACAATTTACAACAATGAAATGTTTACAAAACCAGATGAGTTCTTCACAGGACAAACAATCTGGAAAACATTCGCTGACGAAGTAAACGACATTCCACCAGCGAACTACACAGAAAACTATTCATTAGCACATGATGAAGCGATTAAAGCGCAATCAGAAATTATGAATGGTAAGTCAATGGATAAAGCACTTAAAGATGCAGAAGATCGTTTGAAAAACAGAATGAATAAGTAATAGTAGAAACTTAAACAATTGATTTAAGTTTTCAAAGACGATCCTGTAACTCATGAAATATTTAAGGGTTTATAGTGATCGTCTTTTCTCTTAAAATACGAAACGTTTACGACGGAACTGAGAGGACGATCTATTCAGTTTAGAGACGGAGGTCAAAATGAGCAGAAATAAGCTTTTTCCATACTACTTTGTTGGTCCAGCCGTAATTTTATTCGCGATTTTTACCATCTACCCAATTATTTCTTCTCTCATCATGAGTTTTCAAAAGATGGATCAGGGAGAAATGGTATTTACAGGGTTATCCAACTATACGCGATTACTGCATGATGAGATTTTCTGGAAAGCATTAAAAAATACGTTCATTATTTTCATCATTCAAGTACCAGTCATGATTTTATTAGCACTTATTCTTGCTAGTGCACTAAATAGTCAGCTATTAAAATTTAAAGGTTTTTTCCGAGTATCCTTCTTTTTACCAGCCGTAACGTCTCTTGTGGCATACTCAATCTTGTTTTCAATCATGCTTCAAGACGAAGGGTTTATCAATAACTTCCTAGGCATCTTTGGTTTTGATCCTATCCCTTGGCTCTCAACACCAACTGGTGCTAAAGCATCCATTATTATTGCTATGACATGGCGCTGGACAGGGTATAACATGGTTATTTTCCTTGCAGCACTACAAAACATCTCAGAGGATATGTACGAAGCAGCTTCACTAGATGGAGCAGGGAAAATTAGACAGTTCTTTTACATTACGATTCCACAGTTAAAACCGGTTATTTTGTTCGCAGGAATTTTATCAACCATCGGAACACTTCAGTTGTTCGATGAGCCTTACAACTTAACAAAGGGTGGGCCAGCAGATTCCACCATGTCGTTAGGATTATATATTTATAAAAGTGGATTCCAATATTTTGACTTTGGTTATGCCTCAGCAGTTGCATATGCAGTTGTAGTATTAGTGGCGATCTTAACCTTTATCCAGTTCAAAGTAACGGAGGAAAAATAGATGAATACAGTCCAAAGAGTTACGACACAACCAACCATTCAAGTGAAAAAGAAGAAAAATAAGTCATTGGCAGGACGTATCGGTATTTATTTCATGCTTGGGATTTTCACCATTATTTCAATCTTCCCATTCTATTGGATGATTATCGGTGCAACCAACCATTCTAGTAAAATGTTTAGCAACCCACCAACGCTGTTACCAGGCAAAGAGTTGCTAACAAACTTAACCAATTTAAATGATTCAATCGGAATTGGAAAGGTTCTTTTTAACTCATTGTTTATTTCGGTCTTGTACGTCGTGTTTGCGCTCATTATTTGTACATCTGCGGCTTACGCATTAGCGAAATTTGAGTTCCGAGGAAGAAATCTTATTTTTACGATTTTCTTGCTTTCTATGATGATTCCGTATCAAGCAACGCTTATTCCATTATTTAAAATGATGTCGAATTTCAATCTATTAAATACGTATTTTGCGTTGATCGTACCGCAGCTTTGTTATCCATTCGCTATCTTCTTAATGCGTCAAAACTTCTTAGCTTTCCCAACGGAATTGCTAGAATCTGCGCGTTTGGACGGAGCGGGTGAATTCCGAATCTTTTTCCGAATTGTGTTGCCATCAATGAAGCCAGCTTTAGCGGCAACGGCAATTTTCTTATTTATGACTCAGTGGAACAACTTCATGTGGCCACTCGTTTCAACAACATCAAGCGATATGTATACATTCCCAGTAGCGCTATCAAGCCTATTCGGATTATCCATTATTGACTATGGTCAAGTAATGACAGGTGTAACCATTGCAACGATTCCAATTATTATTGTGTTCCTTGCTCTTCAAAAGCATTTCATTTCTGGTATGCTCGGCAGTGCATTGAAGTAGGTTTGGAGGCGATGAGAGAGATTAGAAGCTTAGTAATGATTACGTAGGAAAAGCCATTCACCAGTTTGAATGGCTTCCTACCTATTAGATATTTCCCTAGAGCGCATGATGAGTGTGAACATGATGCGTTGTTAGAAAGATCTAGGAAATGGTGAAAATAACAAAATCTCGTGTTAGTTAAAAGTGTCAACACCCCCTTAGTGCTCACTTTTAAAGAGGTTTTAAATGAGGAGTGGTTTTGTGCTAATACATGTAAATGAAGAAACAAAGCAGTTTCATTTAACGAATGAGAAGATTAGCTATATTTTTCACGTGATGAAAAACGGTCAATTAGGTCACCTTCATTATGGAAAGCGCCTGCATCATCGGGAGGATTTTTCTCATTTGCAGCGATACGACAATCCAACAAGTGCGAGCTGTCATCCGTACGAACAAGATCCAGCGTTTAGCCTAGAAACTAGTAAGCAGGAGTATCCATCGTATGGGACATCTGATTTTCGTGAGCCGGCTGTTAGCATCCGCCGATTAAATGGAAGCCATGTGACGAACTTTCAGTATCACTCATATCGACTTGTTCAGGGAAAACCAGCATTAGAAGGACTTCCTGCTACTTATGCAGAGAAGGACGAGGCTGAGACGTTACAAATCGTGTTAAAGGATTCACTTCTAGATGCTGAACTTGTCTTAAATTATACGATTTTTAAGAACCATCCTGTAATCACAAGAAGCGTTCAATTACTTAACCATAGCGAGGAAGCATTTTACGTAGAACGATTAATGAGTGCCTCCGTTGATTTTGAAGGCAAAGATTTTTCGATGATTCATCTCTCAGGAGCATGGTCTAGAGAACGTCATGTCAAAGAACGTCCTCTTGAAACAGGCATTCAAGCAGTTTCAAGTATTAGAGGCGCTAGTTCACATCATCACAACCCGTTTCTAGCACTAAAACGACCATTCACGACAGAAGAAATCGGTGAGGCGTATGGTTTTAACTTTGTCTACAGCAGTAACTTCCTAGCACAGGTGGAAGTGGATCATTATGATGTCTCGCGTGTAACAATGGGCATTCATCCGTTTCGCTTTGAATGGAAGCTAAATGGTAAAGAAACGTTCCAATCACCTGAAGTCGTTATGGCGTATTCAGCTGAAGGGTTGAACGGGATGAGCCAAGCGTTTCATAACGTCTACAGAACGCATCTTATAAAAAAACAATGGCGAGAAGTGGAGCGCCCAATCTTAATTAATAACTGGGAAGCAACGTACTTTGATTTTGATGAAGAAAAGCTTGTGAACATCGCGACAGAAGCACAGAAGCTAGGTATTGAGCTATTTGTATTAGATGATGGCTGGTTTGGAAAGCGCGATAATGACACATCATCACTTGGTGACTGGTGGGAGGATAAAGCGAAGCTGCCAAATGGGTTAGAGCGCGTGTCACAAAGAGTTCACGAAGCAGGGTTACAGTTTGGATTGTGGTTTGAACCTGAAATGATTAGTTTACGAAGTGAGCTTTTTCAGGAGCATCCGGAATGGGCTATTCAAACACCTAATCGTGAGATGACATTTGGACGAAATCAGTTTGTGCTTGATTTTTCACGCCCTGAAATCGTGGAGTACTTATATGAGAAGATGGCGGGAATTATTCAAAAAACAGGACTTTCGTATATTAAGTGGGATATGAATCGTTATATTACAGAAGCGTATTCGACTCAGTTAAATGAGGATCAGCAAGGTGAGTTTTTCCATCGTTACATTTTAGGTGTGTATCGCCTTTATGACAAGCTCACGCAAGATTTTCCAAACGTATTGTTTGAATCATGCGCAGGTGGTGGAGGTCGATTCGATCCAGCGCTTCTACATTATGCCCCGCAAGCATGGGCGAGCGATGATACAGATGCGGTTGAGCGTCTTAAAATTCAATACGGAACGTCATTTGCGTATCCAGTTTATAGCATTGGTTCTCACGTATCAGCTGTACCGAATCATCAAACTTTACGGGAAACACCAATCGAAACAAGAGCGGCTACTGCATATTTCGGAACGTTTGGGTACGAATTGAACCCATTAGAGCTATCAGAAGAAGAAAAAGAGGCTGTGAAGCAACAAATCTCTTTCTATAAAAAACAACGAAAACTGATTCGAGATGGCTCCTTTTACCGCTTAAAAAGTCCATTCCAAGGAAATGAAACGTCATGGGCAGTGGTAAGTCAGGATCAAACTGAGGTACTCGTTGGTTATTACAAAGTGTTAGCAACACCAACGGTTAAGACAAATCAAACCTTGCGTATCCAAGGGTTAAAATTAGATGCAGAATACGTAGTGGAAGGATATGATCAAACCTTCTACGGAGATGAATTGACAGCAATAGGGTTGCCGTTACCAGTAGAATTTAACGGGGTAAATGGAAATCGAGCTGAACGTGGTGGAGATTATCAAGCACAAATCTTTTATTTGAGACAAAAACAGTAAAGTTGGGGGATCAACATGTATAGAGGCGTAGATTATTACCCAGAACACTGGGATATCGAGATGATGGATAGCGATTTATCAAGAATGAAAGAAATGGGCGTTAACCTTGTACGCATTGGCGAATTTGCCTGGCATCTAATGGAGAAGGAAGAAGGAAAGATTGACTTCTCATTCTTTGATCGCGCAATCGAAAAAATTAAAGAGTACGGCATTGAAGTAATGTTTGGAACACCAACGGCTACTTTTCCTGCTTGGCTTGTTCAAAAGCACCCAAGTATTTTAATAGAAGATGAGAACGGTCAAAAAATCTCTTTCGGTGGTCGTAGACAGTATTGCTATAATTCTGAGGTCTATCAAGAATATTCCTTGAACATCGTTCAGAAATTAGTGACGCATTATCAGCATGAAAAAGCGATTGTCGCTTGGCAAATTGATAATGAATTAGGACATGAGGGAAGCGACATGTGTTATTGTTCACAATGTCAGAAAGCCTTTCACTCCTTTTTACAAGAAAAATACGAAACGGTTGATGAGCTAAACAATGTATGGGGAACGATCTTCTGGGGACAAACGTACAATGATTTCTCAGAGATTCCCGTTCCGAAAAAGACCATTACCGTTCATAATCCATCCATGATGTTGGACTGGGCGCGCTTCCGTTCACAGTCGCTTAGTGAATTTGCGAAAAAGCACGTTGAGCTAGTTCGAGAACTCAAAGGAGAGCATCAAACCGTTACAACAAACCTTCCGGGCGGATTTTTTGATAAGTGGTTTGATCATAATGAGTTTTCTCGCTCACTCGATTATGTATCCTATGATAACTATCCGGTATGGGGTGGTTTAAAAGAGCCTGTTACACCTGCGGAGTTATCAGCGACATTGGACTTTGTTCGCGGCTTAAATAAACAAAATTTCTGGATCGTAGAGCAGCTGATGGGTGCACAGGGGCATGATATTATCGGCTACCTTCCGCGTCCTAACCAAGCGAAAGCATGGTCATATCATGCATTTGCTCACGGATGTAACAACATGCTTTATTTCCGTTGGAGAGGAATGAATCGCGGAGCGGAGCAGTACTGTCTAGGAATTTTAGATGCAAACAATCAAAAGACAAGAAAGTTTCATGAGGTAAAAAGCTTCTTTAATCACATTAGTCAATATGAAGATTTGTTTGATGCTCCTATTCAAGCTGACGTAGCGGTTTTATATGATTTCGATAACATATGGGCATGGCGCATTCAGCGAGAGAGCTCACAGTTTCAATTTATGAACGAGCTTGTTCGTATGTATGAGCCGTTTTACCGCCAAAACATTGCAATCGATGTACTAAGATACGATCACGATTTCTCAGCATATAAAGTGGTTATTTTACCAGTGATGAAAGTGGTCGATGAAGAACTAGTACGACGCCTAGAGGCATTTACAAAAGCAGGCGGTACAGTGATTATGTCGTACCGAGCAGGCGTGAAAAATAAACAAAACAACCTTATTCTAGGGGAAACGATTCCAGGTAAACTATCACCTCTATTAGGAATTCAAGTAGAAGAATCAGAATCTCTACATGACGGCCAGCAGGTTACAGTCGTATCGACAGATGGAGAAGAAAGTACTTGTAAAGTATGGAGAGATATTGTTCGACCAACGACAGCTCAAACGCTTTATCATTATACAGATCATTTTTATAAAGAATATGCCTGTGTAACAGAAAATCAATTTGGTGAAGGAAAAGCGTACTACGTAGGAGGCGGACTAGAATTAGATGCGTTAGTAGATCTTGCGAAAGATATTGCTCAAGATCAGGATCTTCAAACCATCCACACAGAGCCAGGCGTTGAGGCAGTGAGAAGAACCGATGGAAAAACAAACTACGTCATTGTCATCAACCACAACGGTCATGAAGTTATGTTCAATAACAAGGCGCTTCAACCGTACGAATGTCGCTTTTTCGAAATGTCAGAGGAGGGAACTATTGATGAATTATCATGAGTTAGTCATTCAATTTAAACAAATTTTTCAGCGAGCCGATTACCGCGTATTTTTTTCACCAGGACGCATTAACTTAATTGGAGAACATACGGACTACAATGGTGGGAACGTATTTCCATGTGCCATTACGTTTGGAACGGCAGCTATTGCAAAAGAACGTAACGATGCCCTTATTCGATTATATTCATTGAATTTCCCTGATAAAGGAATCATGGAGTTCTCAATTGACCACCTTGACTATCGAAAAGAGCATGACTGGGCGAATTATCCAAAGGGGATGATTCGTTACTTAAAAGAGCAAGGCTACAACATTTCTACTGGAATGGATATTCTTTTCTACGGTAATATTCCAAATGGAGCTGGGCTTTCATCTTCCGCTTCCATTGAACTAGCAACAGGCGTTGTGTTAGAAGGGATTTTTAATCTAACTATTAATCGTCTTGAGCTTGTGAAAACAGGAAAACGCGTTGAAAATGAATTTATCGGTGTGAACAGTGGGATTATGGACCAGTTCGCGATTGGAATGGGGAAGGAAAACCATGCGATTTTATTAGATTGCAATACGCTGAAGTTTGAATATGCGCCCATTCATTTAAAAGATCATAAAATTATTATTATGAACACAAACAAGCGTCGCGAGCTAGCGGACTCAAAGTATAATGAGCGTCGGAGTGAGTGTGAACAAGCGCTTGCACAACTTCAGTCAGATATTAGCGTATCAACGCTAGGTGAATTAACCGAAGCAGAATTTGAAGCGCACAAGCATGTGATTACGAGTGACGTCTTACAAAGAAGAGCACGCCATGCTGTATATGAAAATCAGCGTACGCTAAAAGCGAGTGAAGCACTGAGAAGCGGTAACTTAGATAAGTTTGGTAAACTAATGAATGAATCACATATTTCACTACGAGATGATTACGAGGTAACGGGTATTGAGCTTGATACACTCGTTTCAGTAGCATGGGAGCAGCCAGGGGTTTTAGGCGCTCGTATGACAGGAGCAGGCTTTGGCGGATGTGCGATTGCCATTGTAGAAAATGATGAAGTAGATCAATTCATCGAAGAAGTTGGACATCAATACCGCACAGCTATTGGTTATGATGCAACGTTTTATGTGGCAAGTGTCGGTGACGGAGCAAGAGAAGTGAAGAAAACAGAGGTGGCGATGTAATGAGTATTTTAGTATTAGGTGGAGCAGGATATATCGGGTCACATGCCGTGTATCAATTAATTGATGGAGGCTATGACGTTGTTGTAGTCGACAACCTTCAAACGGGTCATAAAAAAGCAATTCATCCTAAAGCTTCTTTTTACGAAGGAGATATTCGCGACCGTGAATTTTTAAGAAGCGTGTTTACAAAAGAAACGATCGACGGCGTTATTCATTTTGCAGCTAATTCATTGGTTGGTGAATCAATGACTGAGCCATTAAAATATTTCGATAATAACGTATACGGTACACAAGTTTTATTAGAAATTATGAATGAATTTTCCGTAAGAAATATCGTGTTCTCGTCTACAGCTGCTACATATGGTGAGCCAGAAGTCGTGCCAATTACGGAGAAAATGCCGACTGTTCCAACAAATACGTATGGCGAAACGAAGCTTACAATGGAAAAGATGATGAGATGGTGTGACGAAGCATATGGTACAAAGTTTGTGTCACTTCGCTACTTTAACGTAGCAGGAGCGAGAGAAACAGGAGAAATCGGTGAAGATCATTCACCGGAAACGCATTTAATTCCAGTCGTTTTACAAGTAGCGCTTGGTCAACGCGAGCACATTACGATTTTTGGTGAAGATTATGATACGCCAGACGGCACGTGTATCCGTGATTACATCCACGTAGCGGACCTAATTGATGCGCATATTTTAGCACTTCAATACTTACAAAAGGGCGGCGAAAGCAACGTCTTTAATTTAGGAAGTAGCCAAGGCTTCTCAGTAAAAGAAATTGTGGAAACCTCTCGAGAAGTAACGGGACATGATATTCCAGCAAAAGTCGGTGAAAGAAGAGCAGGAGATCCGAGTAAACTTATTGCGTCCTCTGCGAAAGCAAAAGAGGTACTAGGCTGGGAGCCGAAGCGTACAGACATCCACAACATTATTCAAACAGCATGGAATTGGCACGAAAATCATCCAAATGGCTACGAAGATTAAGGAGGAAATCACATGAGTATATATGCATCTATTACACAGCTAGTGAACGCTGCTATTAAAAAGCAATTAATTCAAAGAGAAGATGAGATATATGCTAGAAATCAAGTGGCTGCAGCGCTTCATCTCCAGGATTTCGTAGAAGAACCTGTAACAGAAGAAAAATCCATTCCAGATCTGCTAGAAGAACTTACGCAGTACGCTCTAGATAAAGGAATTATCGATGATTTATTAGATGAGAAAGAAATATTCGGAAGTAACGTGATGAATATTTTCATTTCAAAGCCTTCTGAGGTGAACCAAACCTTTTATCAGAAATATGCCCAATCACCTTCACTAGCGACGGATTACTTTTATCAGCTAAGCCAAGACAGCAACTATATTCAAACAAAGCGCATTGCAAAGAATATTAGCTATCAGGTGGAGACAGAGTTTGGGGAGCTAGATATTACAATCAATCTCTCAAAGCCTGAGAAGGATCCGAAGCAAATTGCGTTAGAAAAAGAAAAGGCGAAAAGTAACCCATCAGTTGGCTACCCGAAGTGCTTGTTATGTGTAGAGAATGAAGGATACGAGGGAAGAATTGGTCATCCTGCACGCTCAAATCACCGCATGATTCGCATGGAGCTTACGGAGGAACAGTGGTTCTTACAATACTCACCGTATGTTTACTACAATGAGCACTGCATTCTTCTATCTGGTGAGCATCGAGATATGAAAATTAATGAATCGGCATTTCGTCGATTACTTACTTTTGTGGAAAAAGTACCTCATTATTTTGTAGGATCGAACGCGGACTTACCGATCGTAGGTGGTTCTATTCTTACTCATGATCATTATCAAGGTGGCAACTATGAATTTGCGATGGCAAAAGCACCAGAAGAATTCTCCTTTACCTTAAACGATTACGCTGATGTTACGGGAGCGATCGTGAAATGGCCAATGTCCGTGATTCGTTTAAAAGGAAAAGAGAAGGAATCTCTTGTAAAGGCTTCTACATTTATTTTAGATAGCTGGATAAAATATGAGGATGAAAGCTTAAATATTCATTCGCATACGGGGGAAACGAGACACAATACGATTACACCGATTGCCAGACAGCGCGATGGTGTGTACGAAGTGGATCTCGTTTTACGTAATAACCGTACAAATGAAGAACATCCGCTTGGCATTTTTCACCCTCATCAAGATGTACAGCATATTAAAAAAGAAAATATCGGTCTTATCGAAGTGATGGGATTAGCGGTGTTGCCAGCTCGATTAAAAGAGGAGCTTTTAGAAGTGGAGAAATATCTTCTCAATGAGCCGAATGAATTGGCTGCGTACCACAAAGAATGGGGCGATCAATTGCGCGAAACATACGCCTCAACGCTAAGCGCAAGCACGGTAGGCGAAATTGTCCGGAAAGAACTTGGAATGAAGTTTTTACGTGTGTTACGAGATGCTGGTGTCTTCAAAAGAGATGAAAAAGGTCAAGATGGGTTTAAACGCTTCATCAACAGTCTAAATCAGTAAGAGAAAGGGTCAGCTAATTTTTCATTAGCTGACCCAATGAATAAAAAAGGAAGTGGAAGCCATGAAAATTGATCAAACTCTTTTTGGAACATTGGATGGAAACGAAGTGCATGCTTACACGTTAACGAATAATAAAGGAGTTTCTGTGACGTGCCTAGATTATGGCTGCGTTATTCAAAAACTGATTATGCCTAATCGAGAAGGCAAAGGAGAAAACATTGTATTAGGATTCGATCATATCGATGATTATGTGGAGCACTCTCCTTACTTTGGTGCGATTGTAGGACCAGTAGCAGGACGTATTAAAGCAGGTGAATTTGAACTAAACGGTAAACCGTATCATCTAGCCAAAAATGACGGTGAGAACCACATTCATGGTGGAATCAAAGGGTTCAGTCATGTCATTTGGCGCGTAGAGCTTACAGAAGGTGAAGATGAAGTATCCGTCCGCTTTCTTCATTACGCATCTGACGGCGAAGATGGCTACCCAGGAAACGTTCGCATGAGCGTTACGTATACGCTAACGGAAGAAGAACTTTCTCTTTCTTATGAGGGAACGTCTGATAAGGATACGATTTTAAATGTAACAAACCACACGTACTTTAACCTGAGCGGCGACGTTTCTCGCGATGTTTTAGATCATACCGTCCAAATCCCCAGTGACTCTTTCCTCGAATTAAATGAAGAATCGCTGCCGACAGGTCATTTCTTACAGGTAGAAGGCACTCCGTTTGATTTTAGACAGAGCCGTAAGCTAAAAGACGGTGCGCTCTCTGATCATCCCCAGACGGTACTAGTAGGGAATGGATATGATCATCCATTTTTCCTAAAAGATCAGCACAAGCCGATTATTTTATCTGATGAAGAGAGCGGCAGACAAATTACCGTCTCCACAGACCAAGTGGGTGTAGTATTATATACAAGTAACCAATTAAAAGGAAACTTTGAAATTCAAGGAGTAAAGGCTCGACCATATCTTGGCGTATGTTTAGAAACACAAGGGCTACCGGATGCCATTCATCATTCAGACTTTCCGTCTATTGTCGTAAAGGAAAACGAATTGTATCAGGCAAAAACAACTTATAAATTCACTTCACTGATATGACCTGTCATATCAGTGAAGAATATGCATAAACACGAATGCATTTGGAAGAGAGCAGCTGGTTTTTACTTCATGTAATGAATTTCGCTGATAAACAAGGGGAGAGGGAAAGTATGGCTACAATTAAAGATATTGCGACGAAAGTGGGAGTTTCGATTTCTACTGTTTCTCGCGTATTGAACTATGATACGACGTTATCAGTGAGCGATGAAACAAAAAAGAAAATATTTCAAGTGGCTGAGGCACTGTCCTATAAAAAACTACAATCAAAAAGAGTAGCGGCACAGAAGGTTGCGATTATTAATTGGCATACCGAAAAAGAAGAACTAGATGATTTGTATTATATGTCTATTCGTCTAGGAGCAGAAGATCGCTGTCAGTGTCATAACCTTCAAGTAGTTAAGTATTCACAGTTGGATTTACAGGGCATTGAACAAGAAAACATTCAGGGCATTATTGCCATTGGAAAGTTTAGTAGTTCACAAGTAAAGCAACTTGAAGAAGTAAGCGAGCATATCGTATTTGTGGACTCAACTCCTGATGATGATCGTTTTGATAGTGTTGTGGTAGATTTTACGAAAGCAACGAGACAAGTAATTGACTATTTAATTGAGAATGGACATAAACGTATCGGTTTTATTGGTGGAAGAGAAGAATTCAAAGATCACTCCGCCAAAATCGACGATACGAGATCAGAAGTATTTGAACAATATTTAAAGCAACTTGAAATGTTTGATTCATCTTCCTTTTATGTTGGTTCGTTTACTGTAGATGATGGATATCGACTTATGAAGCAAGCCATTGAAGAGCATGGTGAAGACCTGCCGACTGCTTTTTTTGCTGGAAATGATCCGATGGCGATTGGTTGCCTAAAAGCGCTCCATGAAGCCCGTATATCGGTTCCAGATCGCGTTAATATTATTGGTGTGAACGATATTAGCGTATCTAAATATGTCTTCCCTGCTTTAAGTACAGTAAAAATTCATACAGAATTAATGGGTGAAACGGCTGTTGACCTTTTAATGGAGCGAATTAACGAACGAAAAATTGCTAAAAAGGTATTTGTAGCCTCTCAGCTTATGGTTCGTGACAGTAGCTTTTAGATATACATACACAGAAGAACTTTATTGAGCGATAGAGTTCTTTTTTGTTCGTTGAAAACATTGAATTATCTGGATAATCAAAAGATAGTATGGTACAATTTGTATAATTATAGTCGAAGGAGGTGGAAAAGAGATGAATCGTTTTACTGTATTGCGTGAACAATGGTTAGAATTTATGTACATTTGCCGCGCAATTTTTCATGCTGGAGTTCGCAACGGGATCAGTCTGTCCTTTTTTAGAAACTCCATATTGGAAATAAAACGATAAGAAATCTCTTTATCCACTATTTTTATGGTCTTACAAAGAGAGAGCTTCTTCGCTCTCTTTTTTTGTTGAGGTTGTATGGAAAGCCGCGGATAGATATTTTCTATCTGCGGCTTTTTTTGCTATTTACAAATAAATAATGTCAACAGATTCATCAATAGTGGAAAAGAGTGTTCACATATTGAGATCGGAAGGAATGGTAAAACATGATTATTAGTGCATTTGATCGTATAACAAAATCGTTCGGTGGAGCCGTTGTGTTTGAGGAGTTATCCTTTGAAATACATGCCTCAGATCGTATTGGCCTAGTTGGTCAAAATGGGAGTGGAAAGACAACGATTTTTCATATTTTAGCAGGGATTGAACAAGCGGATAAAGGACAGTGTCACCTCAAAAAGGGGTTAAAAATTGGTCATTTAGCACAAATTTCGCGATTTAATAATCACCTACTAGTAAATGATGTCTTGCACAACGCTTTTCATGAGTTAATGAAGCTAGGAGAGGCAATGAAGACGCTAGAAGAGGAGATGAAAGGTTCACAGTCAGAAGAAGCAATGCAAAGGCTTTTGAATGAGTACGGTAAAATTCAAGATCAATACGTACTTTCAGGCGGATATGAAATTGAATCGAATATTCAAAAGGTAGTGAACGGCCTTCAAATTCAAGCGCTTGTGGATCAAACCTTTGGCGCACTAAGCGGTGGCGAAAAAACAAAGGTAGGTCTTGCGTACATTCTCCTTCAGCAGCCAGATTTGCTTTTATTAGATGAACCGACCAATCATTTGGATATTGATGCGGTTGAATGGCTCGAGCAATTTTTACGCGAATATGATGGAACGGTTGTTGTGATTTCTCATGATCGCTATTTTCTTGATGAGGTAGCCACGAAAATTTTTGAGCTCGATCAAGGCGAGTTGTTCATCTCACATCATAACTACTCTGGGTTTTTAAAAGAAAAAGAGGAGAAGCTATTACTAGAATTTCAGGCGTATCAAGAACAACAGAAAAAGATCAAAAAGATGAAGGAAACAATTAAGCGTCTAAAAGAGTGGGCAAATCAAGCAAATCCACCGAATGCAGGGCTTCATAGAAGAGCAAGAAGCATGCAAAAAGCGTTAGATCGGATTGAACAATTGAGAAGACCGGTGCTAGAGAGAAAACGAATGAAGCTGCAGTTTGAGCAAGGAGCACGGAGTGGAAAAGACGTGATCCGAATGGAGGATGTGGAAAAAGGTTTTAATCAAACGGTGTTGCTTCAAGATGTTAATCTTCACCTTCAATTCCAAGAACGAGCGATTATAGTGGGGAAAAATGGGGCAGGAAAATCCACGCTACTCAAATTAATTTTGGACGAGCATACGGCTGATAGTGGCCGAATTGAACGAGGAAGTAATGTGAAGATCGGTTATTTATCACAACATATCGAGCCCACATATGATTCACAAACGGTCATTGAAGCGTTTCGTGATGTTGTGTCTGTAACCGAAGGAGAGGCACGACATATTTTAGCAACCTTCTTATTTTATGGATATGCCGTCTTTCAAAAGGTAAAGGATTTGAGCGGCGGTGAAAAAATGAGGCTTCGATTAGCACAGCTCATGTATCAAGATGTGAATCTGTTAATTCTTGATGAGCCGACGAACCATTTAGACATTGAATCACGAGAAGTATTAGAGGATGCCTTAGAGCATTATGAAGGAACGATTCTTGCCGTATCGCATGATCGTTACTTTTTAAATAAGCTTTCGGAGACGACCTATTGGGTAGAAGACAACACGCTCTATCGTTTTGCAGGGAACTATACGTGGGCAAAACAGAAGGTAGCGGAAAGGCAGAAAAGTGAAGAAAAGCGTGTGCCAAAAGAAAAAGAAGAAATAAAACCCCCTCGGGTGAAAAACATTCTACCTGTCGTTCAAGAGTATAAAGTAGAGGAAGAGATTGAGGAGGTTGAGGCATCGTTGCAAGCGATTCAGCAACAGCTATTGGTGGAAAAAGACCTAGGTAGTTTACAAAGCCTCTATAAAAAACAGCAGCTACTAGAAGAAAAAAGAGACGAATTGTATAACCTATTAGAATAAAAAGTACGAATAAAGGGACTATTTTATCCTAAAATGTCCTTTTTTATCCCTTTTTTATCAAAAAAGTTACAAAATAAACACAAAAAATTTGCAAAAATGTGATATTATTCTCATTGGGTAACATAATTTAAAATTTTAGAAAAATGATAATTATGAAAAGGGGTCTATCTTACGCATGAGAAAAAACGTCTTCAAACCAATTGTTAGTCTATCATTAGCATCAGCTTTATCACTAGGTGCCTTTGCTGCACCGTTTAGCAATGACTTTGCAAAAGCAGAAACACAAAATATTAAAGTACAACTACTGGGCTTAAACGACTTCCATGGCCAAATGGATTACTCTGATAAGCTTGATTTAGATAAAGATGGCGTCAAAGAAACACCAATTGGTGGGATTGCTTACACGGCCGCTGCTATTAAACAGCATCAGGCAGAAAATCCAAACACGTTGCTTGTGGAAGCTGGAGATATGGTAGGAGGAAGCCCGCTCGTTTCTTCTTATTTCCAAGATGAGCCGACAATTGAGATTTTAAAAGAAATGGGATTCTCTGTTGGAACACTTGGAAACCACGAATTTGATGAGGGCGTAACGGAAATGCTTCGTATGGTGAACGGTGGAAATCACCCTGGTGGCAAAAGCATTCCAGGCGTTGACTACACAGGAACAGGATTCCCTGTAGTAGCAGCAAACGTAGTGTACAAAGATACTGGTAAGCTAATGTTAGATCCGTATACGATCAAAGAAGTAGGCGGAGAGAAAATTGGTTTTATTGGCGTAGTGACTCAAGAAACTCCTTATATGATCGTTCAAAAAGGGAATGAAAATCTTGCTTTTACTGATGAAGCAGAAGCAATCAACAAATATACGAAAGAGTTAAAAGAAAAAGGCATTAAGTCAATCGTTGTATTGGCTCACAACCCAACAACTAATACAGCAGATAATGCATCATTTGATGCTTCTAAAATCGCTGAGAAAGTAGACGATGAGGTTGACGTAATTTTTGCTGCTCACAACCACGTAGGCGTAAATAAAGTCGTTGATAATAAGCTAATTGTACAAGCATACTCTTACGGAACAGCTTTCTCAGACGTGGACTTAGAAATTGATCCTACGACTCATGATATCGTGAAGAAAAGTGCAGATGTGGTGACGGTTATTCAAAGTAAATACACGCCAGATCCAAAAGTAAAAGCGATTGTTGATAAGTACGAGGAAAAAGTAAAGCCAGTTAAAGAACAGGTTGTTGGAGATTCAGCTGTTGAACTATCAGGTAAGTATGCTCAAAAAGGTCCTGTTGGAGATAACTCGCTAGGTAATTTAATTGCCGATGGTATGAAGGAAAACATGAAAGCTGATTTCGCTCTAATGAACGGCGGAGGAATTCGTGCAAGTGTGAATGCGGGCCCAATTACATGGGGTGAGCTATTCTCTGTTCAGCCATTTGGTAATACGCTAGCAAAAGTAGACGTGACGGGTCAAGATTTAGAGGATATCTTAAATGCCCAAATCGATCCTGTTAAGGGGCTTGATGTGAGCGTAGGTGGATTTAAGTATACGTGGAGCAGCCAAACGAACAAAGTTGTAGATATCTTTTTACCAGATGGATCAAAAATCGATAAAAAGAAAACTTATTCTGTTGTTGTGAATAACTATATGTACGGTAACCCAACATATCGTATCGCAGAGCTAGGCGAAAACATGGAAGTAGGGCCATCTGATTTAGAAGCAACGGTTGAATATGTAAAATCACTGAAGCAGCCGATTTCCTATAAGGCAGAAGGTCGTATTTCAGAAGTGACGCTTTCTCTTCCATTTAAAGATGTAGCAGATAATCACTGGGCTCATGACTATATTAATGATCTATACTTCAAAAATATTATTAAAGGAACGTCTGAGACGATGTTCTCACCAGATAAAGAGCTTTCTCGCTCACAGTTCGCTTCATTACTTGTGCGTGCATTGAACTTAAAAACAGACAAAGCAACAGATTTCAAAGATACAGCTAAGCTATCTGAGCAAGTTCAAAAAGAAGTAGCAGCAGCCGTATCATCAGGAATCGTAGTAGGTCGTACAGCTAATACGTTTGCACCGTATGCGCCAATTACGCGTGCTGAAATGATGACGATGCTAATGAGAGCATACAAAGTGAAAAACGGTAGCGTACCTGCACCTACAAAAGATATGTTCAAAGATACGTCAACGCTTAAAACAGAAATGCAAGACGCGATTGAAGTTGCGTATGAGCTAGGCTATGTGGACGGATTTGGTGACCAATTCAAGCCGTTTAACACAGCAAAACGTGCAGAATCAGCGAAAGTATTGTACATGCTATTAAAAAAATAAATGGCACGTATAAAAGATAGAGGTTGGGGCAATGATAGTAACGTATTCCCCCAATACAAATAAATGTTGAAGCACCGAACAATAGGTTCGGTGCTATTTTTTTGTGTGTAAAATATCAAGTAGAGATGTGAGTTCTGAAGGAAGAGAATGAAACGATTGAATATTTGTTTCTAGTTCTTGAATGAATAGAAGCTGTTCAGCGGATAAGGAAGCAATATCATCACTAGCAGAGACAAATTGTTGCGTTAATAACTGTAGTTCACGCATGTTTTCGAGCATTGAGCCTGATTGAACGGACATATGAGCAGAAGTAGAAGTTACTTCATTTATTCGTTGTTGGAGATTTTCTGCTTCTCTCACAATGTGATCAAATGCTTCTTGGGCATTACTAACCTGAAAGGAAGCTTCATTGAGCGTGTTCTGTTCATTTTTAGCGAGTGTGAGGGCCTGATGGCTATAAGTCTGAATATCGACCAAAATACTCGATATTTGCTTTGTTGATTCAGTTGATAGAGAAGCGAGCTTTTGAATTTCTCCCGCTACAACCGAAAACCCCCGTCCTTGTTCGCCGACTCTGGCTGCTTCAATTGTTGCATTTAAAGCAAGTAGATTTGTTTGTTTTGTAATATGAGCAATCGTACTTAAAAACGTATTAATTTTATTTGATTGCTGATTAAGCTGAGTAATTGCTTCTGAAATGTTCGCGATGGACTGGGTCGTATTATGCATTTGTTTTGTTGTGTTTGTCATCAATTCATTTCCCGCTGTTGCTGTATGAACGGTCGTTGACGACATCGTTAATAAATGGGACATCATCGCGGCTACATTTTGTAGGGAAGTAATAAAGTCAGCAAGCTGTCTTTTATTATCATCAACATTCGTTGCAAAGGAGAAGGCATGCTCTTTCATTGCTTGTATAGAAGCATCTATTCTTCCGCTTTCTTTCATCACTTGCTTTGATTCATGAGACAGGCTTTCGAGCTGCTCCGAAGTCTCTTGAGCTTTTTGTATAAGTCTACCTGTCATGCTATTTAACATTTTTTGTTGTTCATCATTTTGATTGGTAAACTTTAAATCTGATAATCTCTTTGAGTGAATCATCCAGCCTAAAGCACCGCTCATCAATAGTAGAAAGACGGCATGAATAAATAAAAAAGTAAACGGGTAATCGGCGCTTCCACACAGAATTTCTGGAAATAGAAAATAGCTGAGGACGTGGTGAAACAAAAATAATAAAGTACTTAATGCTAGTAAGGGCAGTGATTCATAGAAAGAAATAATGCCAAGCACCATAAAAATAGAAAAGTGATATTCGACTAGACCATTGCCACTAGCGATAATGGAAATACTACAAAATGTGAGCGATACGACTTGAAGAATAGATGTGAGTGTAGTGGAAGCTAAAGACCATTTTTTGAGGACAAATACTGCTATATAAAGAAGAATTGGAAGAACAAGTAGAATCATCTTCATAACGGATGTATCGTTGTGAGAGGTATAGAGATAAGGAGTAATGGTTGGTGCATACAGGTAAATGACGTAAATGCTTACAGCTAACACAATCGTAAATAAATTTAACCAATCAATTTGCTTTGTGCGATTCATAAGAACCTCCTTCAACAGACAAGGATGATTTATCATATGTTGTGAGAGAAGCATCGGTTCATTTTAAAGAGAAAAGAACCCTCGCTATTTTAGTAGCGAGGGTTCTTCGTATGTATACTATTTCAATATTTGAATCTTTACTTTACGGACTCCCCATTGGTAAGCCTTAGATTTACTTGAAAAGAATACATCGATTTTTCCGCCCTTCATGGCATGACCTTTATCTGCTGCGATTGCATAGCCATAACCAGGCACGTACACTTTTGTTCCTAATGGAATAACTTTTGGATCAACGGAAATTACTTTAGCGTTTGGATTCTTTTTTAAATTGATTCCTGTTGCTGTAATGCCGCTGCATCCTTTACAACTTGCTGTATATGCGGTAGCTGTTACCGAGATCTCCTTTTTCACTGCAGGAGCAACTGTTTTAGATTTAGTAGTAGGTTTAGTAGTAGTTGTAGGTGATACCGTTAAAACCTGGTTCACTCTCAAAGAATCAGAGGAAAGCTTATTCCATTGTTTTAGCTGGTTGACTGTTACATGATATTTTTTTGAAACACCCCATAAAGTATCTCCAGACTTTACCTTGTACGTATCTGCAAGTGCTGCACTTGAAATCCCAAGTGATAGGATGATAGTAGCACTTAGCGATAATAAAAGTTTTTTCATTGGTTTTATTCCCCTTTTTTTATCTAACTGATGTATATATTACCAGGTAAATATGACAAACATATTTCAAAAAGGTGCCTTTTATATTACAAAAATAGTAGAAAAGTTTGTTTTTGTAATAAAGGGGAACTATATTATGAGCAAAAAAACCCAAAAATCGGTACCTATTGGCACCGATTTTTTTCGTTTTACCAGTCTACAAAGAAGACATTGTTACATTTTTCGGTCTGACAATGAAGCGAAATTACTTTATCTTTAAATGTTACAGAGCCTGTAACATAAGAGAATCCTTGAAGTCGTTTTTCTAATAGTAATTTGATTAATAATAGATCCACTTCTTTTCTAGTAAGCAACTCTACGTCGTGAACCTCTCCACTCTCTTCAAGCATTAAATGTGCATATGTTCCGTTTCCTTCTCTATAAAGCATTGAGAGAGAAGGTTTCTGCTGCTGTGGAAAATGATCCACTAATACAACATAATCTTTATCCAAAAATGCTAATAGCTTCGTTAATGAAACATCAATTAAGGGATTCGCTGTGCAACCACATGGTAAAAATGCAATCATCTTAATACCTTCCTTCTTTCTAATCTTCTTTTATAAGGTGACGGATTCGAGATGATGTAGAATCTGTGAAAAAATCTCTTATTAAAATCTATGAAATGTATTACACATTATGAACAAAATGCTAGAAATTTAATCGTAAAAGTGTGAGTAAGAGATAATAGAGGAAATTAGGAGGGAAGCTTGGTAATGCTTATAAAAGGTGGAGAATCGGAAATACTAAAAAAATCTTTTAAGTTTATTTTAAAAATGGGTAGATTACGCCTACTATATGCTCTATCATAAAACTATTGTTTTCTTACCAAAAGAGAGCGGAGTAAATTAGTTAAAAAGGAGAACATTATGACAGTTCAATGGTCATTTTTTAAAGAAATGAAGCCTTTTTTACAAAAGGTATGGCAAAAGTCAGGGTTTGAAAATCCAACATCAATTCAGGAAAAGGCAGTGCCTTTACTAGTAGATAAAAAGGATGTAATTGCAGAATCTCCAACAGGTACGGGGAAGACGTTAGCATACGTAATGCCTCTTCTTCAAAATATCGATTCTACAAATACTCATATCCAAGCGGTTATTTTAGCTCCGTCACGTGAGCTTGTTATGCAAATACTAAGCGAAGTCCAAACGTGGGCAGAGGGAAGCTCAATAGACGTTGCTTCCTTTATTGGTGGAGTAAATGTAAAGCGTCAGCTGGAAAAGCTTAAAAAACGTCCCCAAATCGTTGTGGGAACGCCAGGTCGTATCCAAGAGTTAATTAAGATGAAAAAGATTAAAATGCATGAGGTTAAAACGATTGTGTTAGATGAAGGTGACAATCTGTTAGTGCCAGAGCATCAAGGTACGGTTGAGATGATTGTCAAATCAGCGCTTGCAGAGAGACAGGTCGTACTGTTTTCAGCAACGTTACCTGATCACACTGAGAAGCTCGCACGTAGCATGATGAATGATCCGGAAGTGCTAAAGGTAAAGCAAAGTGAAGAAGCAAAAGCGAAAGTAGAGCACCTTTACGTTGTAGCAGAGCATCGTGATAAAATGGAAGTACTTCGTCGTATTATGCATACAGGCAAGCTAACAGCACTTGGGTTTGTCAAAGATATTGGAAGTCTTTCTGTCTTAACAGAAAAGCTTGCTTACCGTGGGATCGATGTAGGAGCTCTACACAGTGAAGTGAAGAAAGAAGAACGTGTAGCAGCAATTCGTAAATTCCGTGAAGGTAAATATCCACTACTTCTTGCTACCGATGTAGCAGCGCGTGGGTTAGATATTAAAGGATTATCACACGTCATTCATGTTGATTTTCCGTTAGACGTTAATCAGTACGTTCATCGCTCTGGACGAACAGGACGAGCAGGCGCAAGCGGTACGGTTATTTCCATTGTGACACCACGTGAAGAGCGTGTCTTAAAGCAATTTGCTAAAGAGCAAGGCATTAAAGTCCATAAACGCGAAGTAATTGGTGGTAACATTGTAGAACCAGAGAATCGCCCTGTAGAACAACATAAAACGGATAAAAAATATCCAAAATCGAAGAATAAATCCTCAAACTCGAAGAAATATACGAAAAAAGCAAAAAAATAAGCAAAAGAACCCGTTCATCTTACTGATGACGGGTTCTTTTGTGTGGAGAGATGCACATTTTTTTGAAGTGCCCATATCATTAAATAGATACGTTAAAGGAGGAGAAAATCTTATGTGGACGCAGCACCAACGAGAGTGGTATACAGAGGCTCAGACACAGCTTGTATCCACTCCTTATTATACAAATCAAGAAGAGCGCGTATACGACCCTATTAATCGGCAGGCCGCTTTGTATCCCGCTTCTATTCAGACAATAGAGGGTAGGAAATGGGGCTACATTGATGCAAAGGGTATTATGATGCTGTCGCCTATTTATGATGAGGCACGTGAGTTTCAACCTAATGATTTAGCGATCGTGCGAATGAAAGATAAGTACGGAACGATTACACGAAACGGTCAGTACCGCATTCGTCCTACGTACGATACGATTCTGCCTTATCAGGATCAACGAGCCGTCGTAGTGGATCAAGAAGGTTTTAAAGTCATTGATGAATTTGGAGTAGTTCTAACTAAAAAGGCGTACAGCTTCATTAATCCTTTTCAAGAAGGGCGCGCATTATGTTCCGTTTCAGACGAGAAAGGAACAACTTTATATGGATACTTAAATCTTGATGGAAAAGAAATTATCCCTACCCAATATAAAAATGCCTACGATTTTGTGGATAAAAAAGCTTCTGTTCAAATAAAAGAGAACGAGTTTGCTCTGATTAATACAAAGGGTGAGCGTCTTCATACGTATAACTATCCCTTTGTAGGGAATTTAGGAGAGGGTTTACTTCGCTTTCAAGCAACAGAGAACGGAAAGTATGGCTACATTAATGAAGAAGGAACCGTCGTAATAGAGCCTCAGTTTACGAATAGTCAACCTTTTCAAGAAGGAAGAGCCGTTATTAACAATGCTCCCGACTACGGAAACCAATATGGTCTAATTGATAAGAGTGGAAAAGTAATTATTAAGCCGATCTATAATGATTTGTTGCAAATCGGGAGTGGAAGGATCGCTGTTGGAAAAGCGATTAAAGAAGGAGAACCTTTCATTGGATCACATTATGCAATTGCAACGAATAACGGGAGGTTTCTGACCGACTTTGTGTACAATCAAGTATCCACATTTGAAAAAGGTCTTGCCTCTGCTACAAATAATGATACAACCTTTTTTATTGATGAGCAGGGTAAAATTGTTCAAGGACTGCCGATTTTAAAGGGAACAGGTATGTTAACCGTTGATCGTTCGTTAATAAAAGCGGATGTGGATAATCAAGTCTCATACTTAACACGATCTGGGCAGGTCGTCTGGGAAGAAAATGATACGGTGGCATTAAATAACCGTTTTCAGCTTCGCCAAAAGAAATACCGCCCGAATAAAGATTATTTAGTATATTATCCACAGGTGGAAGGAATGAAGGTCAAATCGATTCAAGAAAATGTGAATAACCAGTTAAAAACGTTATCTAAAGTAGTAACCATTGATCCTATTAAGCAATTAGACTATAGCTATACAGGTAATTACAGCATTTCGATGTTTAAAAAGAACCTTCTTGTTATTGAATTGAATGGGTATCAATATTATTTTGGAGCAGCCCACGGGATGCCTACGAAGACTTATCCACATATCAATCTAATAAATGGTAAATTTTATAAACTAGATGAATTATTTATCCCTGGAAGTGATTATCAAAAGGTCATTAATGATCTGATTACGAAGCAAATTAAACAAAATCCACAATACTCATATGTTTTCCCGGACAGCTTTCAAGGAATTAGCAACAATCAACCCTTTTATGTGTCTGAATATGCGCTCCATATATACTTTACTCCTTATGAAATTGCTCCTTATGCAGCAGGTTTTCCAACTTTTACAATCCCTTATCCACAGATTAATGAGATTATTAACAAAAAAGGCGAGTTCTGGCGATCGTTTCAGTAAGATTCACTGTGGAAACAGTGGATTTTTTTGTGTATAAGGAAGAAATTCCTCTCTCAAATGGAATGTAGGAACGGGTTATCCACAGTTTTTGCTATAAATTTACGTCTTTTCATGGTTTAGCAAGAGAACATTCTGCAAAGATGTTAAAATAGGAAGCATGAACTAATGAAGGTAAGAGGGGATTTAGCGTGAAAAATGATACAAACTCGTTCATTTCAGCCTCTGTAGAGCTTCAAGATAATCATATTCTTGAAAACTATGGGTTAAATGAGATTAACTTCGAGTCCATTAAAGATTATCGAGAAAAATTTGCGGCATCCAAGCCCCAGCATCCTTGGAACAACCTAGATACGAAAGAATTTTTATACAAGATTGGTGCATGGGGAAAGCAACGAAACACGAACGTAGAGGGGTTAACAGTTGCTGGTTTGCTAATGTTTAGTGAAGAGCGCATCATTACAGAAGTTTTACCACAATACTTTTTAGAATACCGACAAACATTGTCCAATATAGTAAAAGGCGAGTGGGAAAAGCGTTTTACATCACAAGATGGTACATGGTCTGGTAACGTGTATGACTTTTATTATAAGACAATGACTTATTTAGATGGATCTTTCGCTGCAGCTCCACAATCGCTCCCTCATTCGTTGCTTCATGAAGCGCTTATGAATGCAATTGTACATGCAGACTATACGGGGCAAAGTGGCATCGTAATTGAACGAGAAACTGAATACATTCAAATGACCAATCCAGGACTTCTACTTATTTCAGAGGAACAAGCTTTTACAACTAACATGAGTCACTTGCGAAATCCAACGTTATTTAAAATGTTTGTCTTACTCAATCTTTGTAAGCGAGCTGGTTCTGGTTTAAAATCAATTGCTACGGCAACCCAATCATTTAACAAAATGTTACCGACTCTACATCAGCATCCTGAATCAGAACAAACCATTTTATCAATTCATTTAGTGTCTTCTTCAGAAAGACATCAAATTGAAGAACAACCTATAAAAGAACAAAAAACGACTAATATAGGAGTTCGTGCGCCGGGAAATAATAAAAAAATAAACTCCTATACTAAAAATCAAAACTCATATAATAAGGAGTTAAACTCATATAATAACGATATAAAGTCATATAATAGTGATGAAAACTCCTTTAATAAAGAGGTTAACTACTATAATAAAAGAGATAAGTCCGATAATAATGTGGATGATATACCTGAAAAAAAATCTAATCGTGAAGAAATTCAGACAGAAGCGAGTGAGTCTGAGGAATTAATTGTAATTGCAAAAGTTGCTCGTGAAAGGAGACGACTTCCGCCAAAGCAAATGGAAGAGATTATCCTGCAGCTGTGCGAAAAAAAACCTCTTCGTTTAAAAGATCTATCAATGCTGTTGGAACGAATTCCAGATGGATTGCGAAACAACTATCTCAGCAAGCTCGTAAATGAGGGGAAATTACAATTAATGTACCCAGATCAGCCTAACCATCCAAAACAATCTTATATAACTGTGGATAAGTAACGGTTATTTTCCTATTTATCAACGGATTAATAGGTTATCCACAAGAATTGGCTTAATTTGCGCAAAAATCCGTTCGTAACATAGAATCGAACATAATTTCAGAATAATAATAGTTTCGACAAAAAACCCCCTCATTCGAGGGGGTTTTTCCTTCTTTAAAAGACTTTTGTTGTCCAGGATTCGCAGTTCCATGTTTCAGTTACGATATCACGGTAAAATTCAGGCTCATGGGAGATGAGTAAAACGGTCCCTTTATAGGCTTTAAGTGCACGTTTTAATTCTTCTTTTGCATCTACATCTAAATGGTTGGTAGGCTCGTCAAATACGAGAATATTTGTTTCTGTATTCATGAGCTTACACAAACGAACTTTGGCCTTTTCTCCACCGCTAAGAACTTCAACTTTGCTTTCGATGTGCTTTGTTGTTAGTCCGCATTTCGCGAGTGCGGCGCGTACTTCGTATTGTGTAAAGGAAGGGAATTCACTCCATACTTCTTCAATACACGTGTTGTGATTAGCTGTTTTTACCTCTTGCTCAAAATAGCCAATCTCTTGATAGTCACCGCGTTCTACTGTGCCTGATACGGGCTTAATTTCTCCTAAAATACTCTTTAGAAGAGTCGTTTTCCCAATTCCGTTCGCTCCTACTAAAGCAATTTTTTGTCCGCGCTCCATTTTTAAGTTTAACGGTCTTGATAACGGTTCGTTATAGCCGATCACTAAGTCTTTTGTTTGGAAGATTAGCTTACTTGCTGTGCGAGCTTCTTTAAAATTAAATTCTGGTTTTGGTCTTTCTTGTGCTAGTTCAATGATATCCATTTTATCAAGCTTCTTCTGTCTCGACATTGCCATGTTTCTCGTTGAAACACGAGCTTTGTTGCGGGCAACAAAATCTTTTAAGTCCGAGATTTCCTGTTGCTGCTTCTTATAAGCTGATTCTAACTGTTGTTTTTTCACCTCATATACCTTCATGAAGTCATCATAGTCGCCAACATAACGATTAAGCTCTTGATTTTCCATGTGATAAATCAAGTTAATGACGCTGTTTAAGAAGGGAATATCATGGGAAATTAATACAAAGGCATTCTCATATTCCTGTAGATAACGTTTTAGCCATTCGATATGCTGTTCATCAAGATAGTTGGTCGGCTCATCTAGTAATAAAATATCGGGTTTTTCAAGGAGCAGCTTAGCTAGTAGTACCTTCGTACGTTGTCCACCGCTTAAATCATGTACGTCGCGTTCTAAGCCGATATCATCTAGTCCTAAGCCGCGAGCAATTTCTTCAATCTTAGCATCAATTGTGTAGAAATCGTTATTCGTAAGCAGATCTTGAAGTGTTCCTACTTCTTCTAACAGGCCCTCTAGTTCTTCTGGAGATACGTCCGCCATCTTTCCATAGATGCCGTTCATTTCTTCTTCAAGATCAAACAAATATTGAAAAGCGGTACGTAATACGTCGCGAATACTTAAGCCGCGCTCTAACACTGCGTGCTGATCTAAATAACCAACACGTACTTTTTTTGACCATTCTACTTTTCCATCATCAGGCTCAAGCTTGCCCGTGATAATGTTCATAAACGTTGATTTTCCTTCACCGTTGGCACCAATTAATCCAATGTGCTCACCTTTTAATAATCGAAAGGAAACATCATTAAAAATTGCGCGGTCACCGAAACCGTGACTTAAGTTTTTTACTGTTAAAATACTCATGCTCTACACCTTTCTTTACTGCATACTTTATGTGAATAGATTGAAATGTCTTGTTTGAACGATAAAAACATTTTATCTCTTTAAAATTATAGCTAAATTGTCTCTGATATAAAAGAGAACAATTGTATCGTGTTGTGGAAGTTTGTGTTAAGGTGAATAAAATGATCTTTTACGATTAGTTCTTGTCTATTGTCGCTACGCGGTGAAAAGAAAGAGGAATCATATAGGATTTTGTAGAAATAATTAATCAAATACGTTTTATGAAGTATATACAAACCAGTAGAGGTGATTTTTTGAATAAACGGTCTGAGTACCTTACAGAGCTTTTGTTAAAAGGCAATGAAGAGAAGGCATGGGAACTAGTGCTCGATGAGCATGAACAGTTAAATGGCTGCTTAATGCTGTTTCAAGAGCTCATTTCACCAGCAATGGTTCGAATTGGTGACCTTTGGGAAACGGATGCCATTACGGTTGCTGACGAACATTTAGCGACGATGACATGTGACTACGTTTTATCACGTTATCAGCACATGCTGAAAAAAGAAAAAAAAGATCATGTATATGATGAACAGCCGAGAGCTTTATTTTTATGTATAGAAGATGAACAGCACTACCTCGGACTAAAAATGATCTCCATTATCTTTGAAGATTATGGATGGAACACAAAGTTTTTAGGCGCAAATTTGCCGTTGGAGTATGCGATGCTAGCTTCTGAGAAATGGGAGCCAGAAGTAATCGGTCTCTCATTTAGTATGGCGCACTATGCTCCTCGTCTTTCTGAATATGTTGAAAAGATGGAGGCACAGACTCATCAACCACAGGTGATGATAGGGGGGAGAATGATCGCCCAGTATCCTCATAACTATGAACATTGTTGCTCAAAAGATACGAAGTTAATTAGTACTCTTGGTCATTTATCTGATTGGTTAGCGAGTTATGAAGAGGGAGCGAAGTCGATTGTCAAACACTAGGCATTTACCTTTTCCGTATTTTAGGGTAAATCGCTTCCTAGAAATATTGGAGATATCAGATTGCACACGAGATATATTTACGACAACTCCAAACTTTTTAAATCTAGTCGATCGTGAAAGTAAGAAAAAAGCGCAGGAAAAGCTTTTTTCAAATGACAGAGTTGAAACAGAGTTAGTAATGAAAACTCATCGTTCTCCATTTGCTCTTTTTAAAGTGGCAATTAAATGGGTTGATAATGAAGGGTACATTACGTGTATCGAGCAAGATGAGCATATTAAGCTTCTTACTGAACAAGTACAGCAGCACAGAAAGCGATTAGCTGAAACGGATCTTGAATTGTTTCTTAAAAAAGAAGAAGTCGAGAATTCATTAAAAAAGATCGTTCAGCTTTCTGGTCCACTTATTAACCTTTCGAAAGAAGTGGCATTAATTCCATTGTTTGGAACACTAAACGAAGAATTAATTTCATATAACCGAAGTAGGCTGGTGAATTCACTCTACAATAGCTCGATTGAGAAGATCATTATTGATTTTCAAGCAATTGGAAAAGTAGAGGCAGAGGGAATTTCTCACTTATCTCGTCTCATCGGAGACTTCAAACTAATGGGGACAGACTGTTATTTAACAGGAGTGAATCCTGTACATGCGGTTGCGCTTCATAAGTATAATGCAGGAATTGAGATACCGGCAGACTATATTAGCAACTTAAAAGAAGCTATTGAAAAGTTTTTTCCAGTGTGTTGATATAGAAACAAAAAAGAGACGGTGCGTCTCTTTTTTTGTGTTTTTTTATAAGAATCTCAGTAATCTGATTGAGAAACACCGAAAAAGAAAACGCTTTCATTATGTGGAGTTTTTACATATGATAAGGAGGTAGAGAGATCATTTTTAGAGACAAGAGGGGATATTATGAAACATGGGACGAGAAAAATAGAAACAGAGGTCATTCATAGTGGATATAATGTAGATCACCATCTAGGAAGTCTTTCAATGCCAATTTTCCAAACGTCTACTTTTACGTTTCGCAATGCGGAGCAGGGTGAGATGCGTTTTAAAGGAGAAGAAGAGGGATACGTCTACTCACGATTAGGCAACCCAACGGTTCGATCATTGGAAGAAAAAATGGCGATCATGGAAGCTGGAGAAGCGGCGCTTGCGTTTAGTTCAGGTATGGCGGCCGTATCAGCAACACTGATTTCATTAACAAAAGCAAACGATCATATTATTTGTTCACAGGGTATTTATGGCTGTACGTTTGGTCTTTTACAGCTAATGGAGGAGAAATACAACATTACACATGATTTTTGTGCAATGGAAACGGAGGAGCAGCTACGCGCCCTTATCAAGCCTGAAACAGCTTGTATTTACGTGGAGACACCGATTAACCCTACGATGAAACTCGTGGATTTATCGCTTGTCGTAAAAGTTGCAAACGAATATGGATTACAGGTAGTAGTCGACAACACGTTTTCTTCACCTTATCTTCAGCAGCCACTTGTATTAGGATGTGATATCGTTCTTCATAGCGCCACCAAATATATTTGCGGACACGGTGATGTGATTGCCGGTGTCGTGGTTGGAAAGAAAGATTTTATTGAGAATATGGCAATGACGACACAAAAGGATATTGGAGGAGTACTTGCACCTTTTGATGCGTGGTTATTACTTCGAGGATTAAAAACGCTGCCTGTACGTATGGACCGTCATTGCGAAAATGCAGAGCGTCTTTTTCAAAAGCTCAATATGCATCCATCTGTAGAGCGCGTGTATTATCCAGGAAACGTTCAGCATCCAGATTATCCGATCATGGCGAAGCAAATGAAAAAGGGTGGAGGTCTTATTTCATTTGAAATCAAGGGAAGCAAACAAGATGCACAGCGTGTTCTAAATGCTTTGGATCTCGTTAAGATTGCCGTAAGCTTAGGAGACGCTGAAACGTTAATTCAGCATCCTGCCACGATGACGCATTCTGTCATTCCAGCACAAGAGCGAGTAGAGATGGGGATTACAGATCAGCTTATTCGTCTTTCTGTAGGATTAGAAGCATGGGAGGATATTTGGGAAGATTTATCTCAGGCATTGGATACGATTTTATAAAGAAAGAAGAAGCCCGCTATTTTGCTTAGCGGGCTTCTTTTGCGATGTTATTTAACGAGTGAGCGCGTTCGTTTACTTCCTCTACATACGCACTAATTTCTTGGAAAGAGGCGGTAATCTCTTCAACGGATGCTGCAATTTCTTCGACGTTAATGTCATTATCTTTATGAGTATTCCGAAGAGTAGACATAGCACCGCTCACCATTTCGCCTTTTTGATCAAGCACATTCATGTTCGATGTGAACGATTGGAGCTTGTCGTTCATTTGCTTCTGTAGTGTGATGAGTTGGTCATATGATGAAACAGATTCATGAATGGTATCTACACTGTGATTAACGATGTGATCCGTTTGCTTAAAGGACGTAATGACTTGGTCTTTTGTTGTGACAATATCGTTCAACAACTCTTGAATATTGTGAGCAGATGCTGAGGATTCATCAGCGAGCTTCCTAATTTCATCTGCTACAACAGCAAAGCCGCGACCGTGCTCGCCGGCTCTTGCCGCTTCAATCGCAGCGTTTAAAGCCAACAGATTTGTTTGCCCAGCGATGGTATTAATCCCTGTCAAAAAGACCGTAATTTGACTCATTTTTTCTTCTAGTTGCTGTACCGCATAGATGGAACGATCGGAAGCTTCTTTTATCTCCTTCATCTCTTGCACAGAAGTAAGCAGAGACTGCTTATTTTCCCCTGCTAGATCAGCGATAACCGTCGTATCTGTATTCATCACTACCGATTGTTTAGATGTGTCATCAAGATAATGAGCAATGTCATTCATTTGTTGTTCCGTCTGTTCAATTAGCGATAAAAAGAAGCCGCTTTGCTCGCGAAGATTCTGTACAGCCGCATTAATTTGATTAATTCCGAGCTGTGAATCTTGAATATTATGATTCAACTCATAGACATTTTTACTTAACGTGCTGGACGATTCCGTTGTGGTTGCTAGAACCTCTGTTACGTGCTGAGTTAGTTCTTCGCTATGCACGAGCATATCGCTTGAGCGTTTCGTGCTGTTTACAAGTAAAAAGCCGATAAATAGAAATTGAATGGTAAAGTAAATCGCTGTTAAGATCGATCGATTCATGCTTGTTTCAATCACCATTTTATCTGCAAACCAGTAGTGCATAAACTGAGATAGGATTAATAGTGGAACGGTTATGATTAACACGTTACGTATAATTTTTACATCTGTATACAGCATCGCAATGCCAATAGGAACGAGCCATACAAAAGGAACATTTACCCATGAATCAGTGTGTAAAAGAAAAGCAAAAAGGAGTAAAGAGCTAATGCTAATGACTTTAAAGTGCTGCTTTTCCTTTGATGCCTTGTAGTAAAGGACAGGAATCAAAAACAAGACAAAGAACAATTGATAGCTAATGCCCAATACAGATATTTTGGGCATTCCATACAACACGATTTGAAGAATATCATTCACAATCATTACGATCGTGGCAATACTAAATACTCGATAAAGCACTTTATTAACATCTGCCTCATTTCTATGACGCAAAGTACTTTCCATAAATCGTTCATCTCCTAGGTTTTAATGGTTCTATTTTACTATAAAAAGTATAATTATCGACATTTTTTTACAAAAATACCTTTTTATATAATAAGATGGATGGATAGGCCTTTGAAGGGAGACCCATCATATGAATATACGTAAACGTAAATTTCTTATTGCTGTAGCCATAGTCATCTCGCTGACTGTTGGTATCTTATTTGTTTTACCTCCTATTCTCTATCATATTTCGCAACCTAGAGCTCTGCATTCATCCAACAAGGAGCTAGTTCATTATGTAGAAGACTATGAATCTTCTCAAAACAGATTTATTTCCTATGAATCCGTCTTTAAGAAAAGATGGACAAATACTAAGCTAGAAGCAATTCCACTGCAAGGAATTCCTAATGCTAATATCGACATCATTAAAGCAGATTCCAATAAGACGCCTAAAAATCTTATTTTTCTAACGGCGGGTATGCACGGTATTGAAGGATATGCAGGGTCTGCTATGTTAGATGTAATTGAAAAAGAATACTTGTCCAAAATGAATCCGGATGATACGGGAATTATTATGGTTCACTGTGCCAATCCATGGGGAATGAAGAATAAGCGGCGATACAATGAAAGTAACGTTGATTTAAATCGTAACTTTATCTACGACTGGTCACATTTTGATAAAAATACAAACCGAGATTATGCTAAATGGAAGTCGTTTCTTCAGCCAACGGGGGCGCTTGGAAATCTTTCTTTGCATGAGGGAGGCTTTTATGGAAGTCTTGTGACAGGAATAGCGACCAAAGGGACAGACTCGTTACGTAAGGCTCTGCTAACAGGGCAATACACACAACCAAAAGGAGTTTACTATGGAGGTACGAAGGATGAGGCTAGCACGACGATTTTGAAGCAGCTCTATAACGACATTCTTTCGAGTAATTATGAAAATATTGTTCACATTGATTTACACACGGGCTATGGTCCACGATATCAAATGAGTATTTTTAGTTCCATAAATGAAACGATGACTGAAAAAGAAGCACAACAAGCGTTTCATTATCCGCTTGTTTTAACTCCATCATCGGACGATTACTATGTCACCAATGGAGATAATACGGAATATTTCTATAAGCTACAGCAGGATAAATATCCTGCTAAGCAGCTGTATACGACAACATTCGAATTCGGAACGATGGGAACGGATACGCTAGGGTCCGTGCAATCGGCTAAACATACGGTGGATGAAAATCGTCTGTTCTGGTACGGTTCATCAAGTAAGTGGACGAGAGATACGGTACACAATCGGTATGTGGAAATGTTTTATCCGCATGAGGAAAAATGGCGTCTAAAGGCGATTCATGATTTCAAACAAGCGTTTGAAGGCGTATTGTACTATAAGGACATTATGGAAAAAAGCTGAGAGTAGTTTCTCAGCTTTTTTTGATGGTACCGTTTTCTTCCAACACATAAGGTTTGAAGGCGAAGAGACAAGGTTAAATTAGTAAAGTACATTCATGCACTACTGAATTAAAAAGTGTTTACATAAAACAATATCTCTAAGTTGTTCAATGGAGGAAAGGGGAACAAAATGCTTGATTCACTGCTTTTTCATCTTATGCTAATAGGTGCACTAGGCATCGGTTCACAGTGGCTAGCATGGCGGTTTCATCTTCCGGCAATTGTTATTATGTCTGTTGCTGGGTTGCTGGCTGGGCCAGCTTTTGGGCTTATTAACCCAAAAGAAGATTTTGATACGCTGTTTAAGCCAATTATTTCAATGGCAGTTGCAATTATTTTATTCGAAGGAAGCTTGAACCTTGATGTTCGCGAAATTCGAGGAATAGGAGGACCGATTCTTCGAATTATCTCCATTGGAGCCGTGCTAGCGTGGATCTTTGGGTCTATTGCGGCCCATTTGGTTGCAGACTTGTCGTGGGCAGTGTCATTCGTTATTGGCGGCCTCTTTATCGTAACGGGTCCTACTGTAATTATTCCTCTGTTAAGACAGGCTAAACTAAAACCGAAGCCCGCGAAAATATTGAAGTGGGAAGGAATTATCGTCGATCCGTTTGGCGCGGTTCTGGCGGTATTCGCATATGAATTTATCAAAATTCTAACTGAAAAAACCGGAAGTGCAATGGATTTAGTTTGGTTCATTCTAGCCTCTTTGCTAGCCGTATTAATTGGCTGGTTAGTAGGACGAGGAATCGGCTGGATGTTTGAAAAGGGATACGTTCCTGAGTTTCTGAAAGCGCCGATCGTGTTCGCGGCCGTATTAGCCACATTTGTGCTAACTGATGAAATTGGGCACGAAACAGGTTTACTTGCCGTGACGGCCATCGGTGTTACGCTTGCAAATATGCACATTGCATCGATTAACGATATGCGTCATTTTAAAGAAAACATTTCAGTCTTACTTATTTCCGGTATTTTTATTATGCTCACAGCGTCACTTAGCGTAGATACGCTCGCGAAAATATTAGACTGGCGCATTATCGTATTCGTTTTATTAATGCTATTCGTAGTACGACCACTTTCAATCTTTCTTTCGACAATAAAAAGTGATTTGAGTACAAAGGAAAAGATTTTAGTCGGATGGATTGCACCGCGTGGGATTGTCGCCTTAACCGTGTCAGGTTATTTTGCTGGCGTGTTGACAGATGCAGGATTTAAAGACGCATCTATTTTGACATCTTTAACGTTTGCTCTCGTATTTGCTACGGTATGCGTCCACGGTTTTTCTATAGGCTGGATCGCGAAGAAGCTAGACCTTGCGCTCAGTGAAACGCCAGGGGTTCTGCTTGTTGGAGGAAATGCATTCACGACAGAGCTAGCCAAGGTATTAAAGGAGCTAAAAGTGCCTGTGCTTCTAACAGATGCTTCGTGGTATCGACTGTTATCTGCACGAAAATATGAGTTGCCTGTATTCAGAGGGGAAATTTTATCAAGTCATACCGAATATGAAATTGATATGACGCCCTATGACTACATGCTGACGATGACGGAAATCGACGCATATAACGCGCTAGTATGTACAACCTTCATTCCAGAATACGGTCGAAATAACGTCTTCCAGCTGAGCTTAAATAAGCAAAAAGAAGAAGGGTTAGATGAAATTGTCCATACTGTCGGCGGTAGATTATTATTTAAAGAAGGAATCACGTGGGAATATTTAAACGATAAAATCGAAGAAGGTTACGTTATTCGCCAAACGAGTATTACCGAAAAATATTCATTTGAGCAGTTTAAGGAAGAACGTAATGAAGATACGCTCTATTTATTTGTCTTTACGAAGTCCAAAGAGCTTCATTTTTTCGCTGAGGGAACAGATGTTGATGTAAGCGATGGTGATACGTTAGTGAGCCTTGGACCTGCGTTCAATCATTATGAAGAAAAGAAAACAACGAACTAAAAGCTGGTAAAAGCCAGCTTTTTCTTTTGCATCGGTGTATGATGAAGGAACAACGGTGTGAAAGGAACGTGGAGCGATGCATATTCAACATATACTAGTGACGGGAAGATTGAAAAACCAAATAAAGCAGGAAATGGAGGGACGTCATTTACCACAGACGTTCCGCTTTTTAGATGAACAAGAGGTAACGTCAGCTGATTTTCTTTGGGCAGATGCCTATGTAAATTTTTATCCAATCCCTCAATTTCAATGGGGAAATCTCCGCTGGGTTCACTCACTAGGAGCCGGCGTTGATCGTTTCATCGGTCTAAAAGAATGGAAAAATGACGTAGTATTGACCAGAACGATTTGTTCGTTTGGTCAAAAGATTAGTGAGTATTGCTTGAGCTATATTTTACAGGATTTACAGCATCACCATTTATTTCAGAAACAGCAGGAGGCTTCCGAATGGACCCCTGTTACACCTAAAACCCTTTCAAGTCAACGCGTGGTGATCTATGGTACGGGAGAGATCGGCCAGGAAGTTGCTCGCGTGTTTTCGCAGCTTGGAACAGAGGTGATAGGGGTGTCATTAAGTGGTCAAAAGAAAGCTCATTTTAAACACGTATACAAAATATCAGAGCGCAGTGACTTTCTGCGAGAAACAGATTGGGTCATTAGCACGCTTCCGCTTACAGAGCAGACCTATCAAATTTTTAATCACCAATTCTTTCAGAGCCTTTCTAGTGCTGGATTTATTAACGTTGGTCGGGGGGCTACTGTAGCAGAAGAAGGCTTGCTTTGGGCGTTAGAACAGCAGTTTTTACGAAAGGCTGTACTAGATGTGTTTGAAGAAGAACCGTTATCAGAGGGATCTCCGCTTTGGAAAGATGAACGTGTGACGGTTACTCCACATATTTCGGCAGTCACATCCCCTGAAGAAGGAATTGCTTGCTTTTTAGATACATTAGAGAAAATGAACGCCAATCAGCCTCTACATAATGAAGTGGATCTTCAAAAAGGATACTGATTTGCTAACCGTTTGTGTGATCTTGCATTATTTCGGTGAGCCGTCGTATTTTTAGCATTTTCTTGCTAGTAGAAGGGACGAAGTGAACAGATAGTTTTAAAAAGTGCTTTAAAGTGTTAAACTATGTGTGTCGATGAGATGAGAAGCTGTGAATGAAACAGCTTCTTTTTTCTTGTGTCAGAAGTGAAAGGACGTGAGGTATTGGAAAAACAAGATCAATGGGCGTCTAAGCTAGGCTTCATCCTAGCCACTGCAGGGTCTGCGATCGGTCTTGGTGCGATATGGAAGTTCCCATACGTAGCAGGTACAGGAGGCGGCGGTGCATTCTTATTGCTCTTTTTAATTTTTACATTTTTACTAGGCTATCCGCTTTTAGTTGGTGAATTTACGATTGGTCGTCATGCTCAAAGTGATGCCATTCGAACATATAAAAAGCTTGCTCCTCATACATGGTGGCATGTAACGGGACGAATTGGAGTGCTAGTTAGTTTTCTTGTTCTTTCGTTTTACAGTGTAGTAGGCGGATGGATTCTTTTATATTTAATTCAAGCCTTATCAGGAAACTTATCAGGCCTTTCGCAAGCGGAATATGGGACTCTTTTTTCTGATATTATTGCTAATCCTGCTCAGACGATTATTGCGCAATTTGTCTTCATCTTATTAACGATTCTTGTTGTAGCAAAAGGCATTCAGCAAGGGATTGAAAAAGTCAGCAAAATTATGATGCCTATTTTGTTTATTTTATTTATTTTGCTAGTTGTCCGCTCCTTAATGCTTCCTGGTGCAGGGGAAGGAGTTCGTTTCTTATTCGTTCCGGATTTCGCGAAGCTAACGTCACAAACCGTTTTGTATGCACTTGGCCAGGCGTTCTTTACGCTTACACTAGGGGTTTCGGTGATGGTTACATATAGCTCGTATTTGCCGAAAACACAAAACATCCCGAAATCTGCACTTTCAATTACGCTACTAAATACGTTTATTACGCTTTTAGCAGGACTTGCGATTTTCCCAGGAGCCTTTACGTTCAACATTCAGCCAACGGCAGGACCACCGTTAATTTTTGTCGTGCTTCCAGCGGTATTTGAAAACGTACCATTTGGCTCAGTGATCTTTATCGCCTTTTTGCTTCTGTTGTTATTTGCAGCGCTAACGTCCGCTTTTTCAATGATTGAAATTATCGTGGCAACGGTGATTAAAGATCAGGACCAAAAACGGGCGAAAATGACGTGGTTGATTGGAATCGCCATTTTCATCGTTGGAATTCCGTCATGCTTATCGTACGGCGTACTTTCAGACTTCAAAGTGTTTGACAAAACGATTTTTGATTTGGTTGATTTTATTACAAGTAACGTGCTCATGCCAATCGGGGCACTTCTTATCTCACTATTTATCTCAATAAAAGTGAAACGAAGCACGTTGATCGCTGAATTACAAGAGGGATCAAACATCAAGCAGGGATTTTTTAACGTTTGGTTTTTCCTCCTACGATTTGTTACACCTATTGCGATCATTCTCGTGCTGCTCGATTCCTTAGGCGTTTTTAATCGCTTCAAATAAATACGTATAAAAACGAACTTGTGAATTTTACCAGCATTCGCAAGTTCGTTTTATTTTTAAAATGACTCCCATTTTTGTCATAATAGGAAGGAATAGAAAATGTAGATCGTTAACAATACTTAATGTATAGAAGGAACGATATGGATATGCAGGAGGTCAAGTTGTATACAAAAGACGAATTAATTAGAGAAGCCACTACATTCATTGAGGAGTGCTATCAAGAGCTTGAAAAACCATTTAGTGATGCAAAAGAGCGCATTGATGAAATAAAGAAGGAAATTGAGCAAACGGGAACATACGAACATACGTTTGAAGAAATAGAGCACGGTGCGAAAATGGCATGGCGCAACAGCAATCGCTGTATTGGTCGTCTGTTTTGGAATACGCTTCATGTGTTTGATGAACGAAAGCAGAACAGCATTGAAGGCGTGAAAGAAGCATTGTATCGCCATATTGATTATGCTTCCAATGAAGGCCGAATCAGACCAACCATTACGATCTTTCAGCCAGAAAAAGAAGGCAAGCATCCTGTACGCATCTGGAATCATCAGCTTATTCGATACGCTGGCTATGAGAGTGAGCACGGAATTATTGGCGACGAAGCATCCATTCCCTTTACAAAGGTGTGCGAAGAGCTAGGCTGGGAAGGAAATAAAACGCATTTTGATGTGTTGCCACTCGTAATTGAAGTAGATGGTGAAACGAAATGGTTTGATGTACCGTCGGAGAAAATAATAGAAGTACCGATTACACATGAAGAGATCCCAGGATTTTCAGATTTAAATCTGAAATGGTACGGAGTCCCAATGATTTCTGACATGAAGCTTGAAATTGGGGGAATTGTGTATCCAGCTGCACCGTTTAACGGGTGGTACATGGGAACAGAGATTGGAGCGCGTAATTTAGCAGATGAAAATCGTTACAATCTTCTTCCGAAGGTTGCGTCCTTAATGGGTCTTAATACGACTAAGGCATCTACCCTTTGGCAGGATAAGGCGCTTGTTGAATTAAACGTTGCCGTACTACAATCCTTCAAGCAACACGGTGTAAGCATTGTCGACCATCATACGGCCGCTCAGCAGTTTAAGCGGTTTGAACAAAATGAAGACAATGAAGGGCGTGATGTGACAGGGGATTGGACGTGGCTAATTCCACCTGTTTCACCAGCGACAACGCATATTTTTCATAAGTCGTATAACAATCAGATTCTTAACCCAAATTATTATTATCAAGATAAGCCTTATTAAAAAAAGAAAGCATAGACTGCTTTCTTTTTTTCTATTCGGCTTCCGCCTGTTCGCGGTGCTGAACGATTTTATCTGTATTTTCTACTCCCCATTTCAACATAAGTTGAATAATCGGAGTAAGTGTTCGTCCAAAATCAGTGAGCGAGTATTCCACTTTTGGGGGAACCTGCTTGTATACTTCGCGATGGATAATGCCGTCTTTCTCAAGTTCACGTAGTTGAAGCGTCAACATACGTTGCGTTACTCCTGGAACAAGGCGTTTTAATTCGTTAAATCGTAGCTCTTGGTACGTTAAATGATAAAGAATAACGCTTTTCCATTTGCCACCGATAATATCAAGCGTTGCTTCAACAGGACATGAGTAGCCGTGAGAATCCCAGTTAGAAATATCAATTCTTGTCTCCATGCTGACGTCCTCCTTTAGTATAAAAAATGATACTATACCACAAAAATGTGCGTACTTTTATTTTTTGTGATTACTTTTATAATATAACGTATAAGGTTAAAAAAACAATTATTCATTTATAAACACAGCATAGAAGGAGAGATTATCATGAGTAAAGAAGCAAAAAAACAAGAGATTTTAGAGGCATATCAATTTAGACATGCAGCAAAAGAATTCGATCCAGAAAAGAAAATTTCGGATGAAGATTTTGAATTCATTTTGGAAACGGGTAGACTATCTCCAAGTTCATTTGGATTTGAACCTTGGCGTTTTGTAGTCATTCAAAACCCAGAACTTCGCGAGCAATTAAAACCAGTTTCATGGGGAGCACAAAAACAGCTTCCAACAGCAAGTCACTACGTTGTGATGCTTGCACGCACAGCAGAGGATATGGTCCACAACTCAGACTATATTGAGCATATGAAAAAAGACGTAAAACAACTGCCAGAAGAAGCGTATAAAGCAACAAGCAGCTTCTACAAAACATTTTTAGAGTCTGATTTCAAACTACTTGGGAACGACCGCGCAATGTTCGACTGGGCTGCGAAACAAGTGTATATTGCACTAGGAAATATGATGACAGCGGCAGCTCAAATCGGAATCGACTCTTGTCCGATTGAAGGATTCGATCAAGAAAAAGTACATGACATTCTAGAACAAGCAGGCGTCTTAGAAGGTGGAAACTTTGAAGTAGCAGTAATGGCTGCATTCGGTTACCGCGTTCGCGATCCACGTCCGAAAGTACGTCAGGATATGAATGACGTTGTTAAATGGATTAAATAACATGAAAAAGTCACCTGATCGTCAGAGACCGCTGAAAAAGTCCTTAAAGGGTTGCGTTCATAACGGAGTCGGTTGATTTCCACTCCAGGTTGCTTCGCTTTCCGCGGGGCGTGCGGTGAGCCTCCTCGCTGCTTTGCGGGGTCTCACCTGTCACGCTAATCCCGCAGGAGTCTCGCACCTTCCGTTCCAAACAACCTAGAGCGACTGCATCAGGTAGAACGGCCAAGTTTCCATTTTGAAAGGAACTTGGCCGTTTTTTGCTTTAAAATAAAGAAAAACAAGGGAAGAAGAATGAAGAAAAAGCTGGATCCATTCCGAAGAAAGGAATGGATCCAGCTTTTTTATCTTGCGTTCTACTGATCATCTAAAAAATCCGAAGTTTTTCAGTGGCCTCGATCGTCAGGTGACTTTTTTATTGAATGCCAAAGTTGAATTGACTACGTCCTATTAATTGGTCATGATCTTTCCATGAAAATTCTAGCGCATAGTTGTTTCCAATCGTATCGTCTGTAATCACTAGTTGAAAGACGCCAGAAACATCTTGTTTCTCTCGGGAAACGATGGTTTCGCGGTCTGAACTTTTACTTTTCAACAAATAAACTTCGGTAGGCTGAGGTTCTAGTTCACTCCAATCTACTTGTAACGTATCACCATAATTGTCTTTGTCAAGTGGAGAGGGATAGTTTTTCATAACAGAAGGATTACTTTCACAATCATTCCAGCAGAGAGCTAAATACATAGAAGGAAAATGACTGAAGGAAGTGCCATCTTTTTTAAGTACTTTTTGCATGGGAAGAGCCGTTGTTCCGAAATCAGGAAGAGAATAAATTTCCTGTGGAACGGGTTGGTCCTTTTTCTCTTCTAACGGTGGTGGTGGAGGTTTTGATACGGATTCTTCCTCATTACTGCAACCGCTTAACAAAATACCAACGGATAATAATGCAACAATCCATTTTTTCATCTTCATCCAGTTCCCCTTTATTAATCATTTTCTATATTTTACCATAATTAAGGTAGGTATATTATCCTAGAAGTAGTGCGTTAAATGTGATATATTGTAAAATAATGGCTGTATTTAGCTTTTGATGAACGTTACTTCTGTGATAGACGATTATTTCTGTTTATGTATGGAGAGGGAAAAATGAATATAAGAGAAGAAATGAAATGTGAACATATACAATCGATTATTAATTTTTTGCAAGAGCACCTTCAAGATGCAGTTTCATACGACTCGAGGAAAGATCCGTTATGTATTGCGTTGGAGTATAGGTGTCAGCCTATTTTAAAGGATTTATTCAGCAAGAATTATCACCTTTTATGTAGAAGAGAAAAACAAATCGTATTTTTGCATGATGCAGCACGCTATCGTCATTTTGACTATTTGATTAAGCTACTAGAAGATATTCCTTATAAAGATAGCGAACTTAGCGATGTTCTTTACGATACGGTTTCGCAAAGTGATCTGTACATTGTTAAAGCGTTACTTGATGCAGGTGCTGATTTTTCAAAGAGCAATTTCTATCCACTTACCGCGTCAATTGAGGCAGGTAATTCAGACGTTTCGCTGTTTTTAATTCACGAGCTAAACGACGTTTATTTTTGGGATGAGCTCGGTTCTTCTTTATTGCACCACGTTTCTTCTATTGCACACGATGAGAAGCTTTTACAATACTTGCTGTACCGTGGATTGGACGTGAACGGACAAAACAACTATGGCAAAACACCCCTCATGCTTTCCCTTCTTAGCGTTGAATTAGATCCTGAAAATTTGTTTTTTGAGTTTGGAGTTACATTGTTACAATCGGGAGCGAATCCTAACATTCAAGATCAGCATGGTTACACAGTCTTAATGTTCGCTTGCATGTTCAATGAGCACCTATCGTATGGCAATGCTTATTTGGTTGACTACATGAAAATGCTCATTGAAAAAGGAGCAGATATTTCTCTCCAAAATTCGCAAGGGAAATCTGCACTTGATATTGCGAGAGATTATCAGTTTGAGGAAGCAATCGAACTGTTGGAGGGACAGACACTACGTTTGCTATAAGAGAAATTCCTTTTGCTCTTTTGAAGAGTTAAATACGAGATAATGTTTAATGGTCGTCCGTTCCGAAATGAATGGACTTTTTTTGTAGAAGTGAAGGAGGAACCCACTAGAACACGACAATCAACAGATAGAATCGTTATAATGTTGTCAACACAATGAACGAAAATAGGAGGGGATGTTGCGTGAAGGTAGATGTAGCGATTGTAGGTGCTGGAATGGCTGGTGTCATGGCTGCGTCCGTAGTACAGCAAGCAGGAAAAGACGTCTTGCTCATTGATAAGGGGAAAAGTGTTGGGGGACGAATGGCGACTAGAAGAGTTGAACAAGGCAAAGTCGATCATGGTGCTCAATTTTTCACGGTTCGTACAGAGGATTTTCAGCGCCATGTTGATCAATGGGTAGTGAATGGACAGGTCAAAGAGTGGTTTGGCGATCCATATAAGCGATACTGCGGGACAGACGGTATGAACGGTCTTATTAAATATCTAGCAAAAGATGTGGAAAAGAAGCTCAATACGCGTATCGTTCAAATCTCAAAGGAGACGGATGGCTGGCTTTTATATGACGAACAAGGTGAAATTGCTCAAGCCAACAATGTCATTTTTACGCCACCCGCTCCGCAAATCATAGACATCTTGAAAGACAGCAGGGAAGGAAATGATCTGGTTCCAAAGCTTCAGGATATTACATTTAACCCGTGCTTTGTTGCTATATTGAAGCTTCATGAACCGATTAATCTATCAGATTCAGGCCATCTTGATGAATATTTGCCAGACGGAATGGAGCGAATGGTTGATCATCAAGCGAAAGGGATCTCTTCTCTTCCTACTGTTAGCATCTACATGGAAGGAACCTGGTCTAAGAAGCATTATGAAGAGAACGATGATACGGTTCTACAGCTCATTTTGGAAAAAGCATCGACTTATATTCATAAAGACGACATTGAGGTGAAACAATTAAAAAGGTGGCGCTATGCGGAAGCAAAGACAACGCTTAAGAGTCCCTTTATAAATCAAGACTCTCTTTACGTTGCAGGAGATGCATTTTTACATGAAGACGATCCAGCAGGAAGAACGAGAGTAGAATCTGCTTTCTTATCTGGAATAGCCGTTGGTAATGCGGTACTAAATAAAGCGTAATGAGGTGATCACATGGAGAAAAAGGGATGGATTATGAAGCAGACATGGAATAAGCTTTTATTTCTGCATTGGCCTGTTACACCCGAATTTATCAAACCATTCCTGCCTTCTCAATTAGAGGTGGACACTTTCGACGGAAAAGCATGGATTGCGATTGTTCCATTTGAAATGGACCATATTCGCTTTCGAGGCTTACCGTCTGTTCCACATGCATCGAGGCTGTGGGAATTAAACGTCCGCACGTACGTAACCTACAAAGGGAAGCCTGGCGTTTATTTCTTCAGCTTGGACGCCAATCACCCTCTAGCAGTATCTGTGGCACGAAACATTTTTAACTTGCCTTACTACCGTGCCACGATGAAAGGTCATGTGCACGGAGAGGAGATTTCCTTATCTTCTACGCGAACCCATCGTAACGTTCGGCATGCGGCATTAACCATTCGCTACAAGCCAATAGGCCCTCCTGAAACAAGTCAAAGGGGCGAACTAGCTTATTTTTTGACGGAGCGCTACTGCTTGTATATTGTCAAAAAAGGAAAAGTGTATCGAGGAGATATTTTTCACGATCACTGGCCTCTTCAAAAGGCAGAATGTGAAATTTATCAGGATACACTCTCCACCCCTTACGGACGACCCGCTAATTCTGCTGAATGGACGCTCCACTATGCAGATAAGGTTCAAACATATATTTATCCGTTTCGTTATGTTGGGCGGTGAGACAATCCTCACCGCTTTTCGTTAGGAAGATAAATCAGTTGGCGAATTTTTCGTGCTATTTTTTTGTGATAAAGTCCATAGACTGTGAATGAAAAATCCACATGCTAAGATGAAGGAAAGTACAGTCCATATCGTAATGCCGATTCCAATTGATTCATAGGCACCATCGTAGTAATTAGTTGCGGCTGTGTTCACATTCATGACCATTATGGCGGCAGTTATATGCTTAGTGGCGTACAAAAAAGCAGAAATGCTAGTAAAAAAAAGTCCTAACTTCGTACTAATCCTCATGATTTTTTCCTCCTTTTTTGATTCAAATGATATGTGGTTTATTTTACCATATAAAAATAATGAACAAAGATAGTTGCCAGATTAATAGAATGGTGCTATTCTTGATTGTGTAAACGGTTACATAACAGGAGGGGAGAAAATTGGCGACAATAAGAGATGTAGCAAAAGCTGCCGGTGTATCAGTTGCGACAGTTTCGCGCGTATTAAATGATACAGGGTATGTCCATCAAGATACGAGAAAACGCGTCGCAAAAGCTATCAAGGAACTAAATTATAGCCCAAATGAAGTTGCACGCTCTCTCTATAAGCGTGAATCTCGCCTCATTGGTCTGTTATTGCCGGATATTACAAATCCTTTCTTTCCAGAATTGGCAAGGGGAGTTGAAGATGAAGTTCATCGACAGGGCTTTCGCGTCATTCTAGGAAACAGCGATGAGAACGAACAAAAAGAGTTAGATTACATTCATACATTTTCAAAAAATAATATTGTAGGCATTATCTCAGCAACGAACAATCCGATTCAAAAAAACTACGGAGACTTACATATTCCTGTTGTATTTCTTGATCGGGTGTCGGATAAACATCTCTCCGTTTATGCGGACGGTGTCCAAGGGGGTTGCTTAGCTGCAACAGAAATGATTGCGCGAGGAAGTAAAAATATCGTGATCATTCAAGGTCCACCATCGCTTCGACCAGCGCAGGACCGCTTCCGAGGCGCAATGCAGGTTCTTCAAAGCGAGAATGTGGACGTTCAAGTTGTGCAAACGAATTCCTTTGCCTTTGCAGATGCTCAAAAATGGGCAAACGAACTGTTTCACCTTTATCCTGAAACAGATGGCGTGATAGCGAGTAATGATATTGTAGCTACAGCTGTATTGCACGAGGCGCTTCGAAGAGGAAAGAAAATTCCAGATGATCTTCAAATTATCGGATTTGATGATATTCCTCAAAGTAAGCTGCTGTTCCCGCCGCTCTCAACGATTAGACAGCCCGCTTATGATATGGGAACAGAAGCAGCAAATTTACTTATTAAACTAATTAAAAAAGAGCAGGTAGACGAACGGAATATTCAGCTACCCGTTACCTTTATAGAGCGAGAAACAACAAGAAAGGTTGATTAACATGGCAAAAATTGCAGTAGTAGGAAGTTCATCGATGGATTTAGTCGTTACATCTGAAAAACGACCAGGTGCTGGTGAAACAGTGCTTGGGGATCGTTTTGAAACCGTTCCAGGCGGAAAAGGAGCGAATCAAGCAGTTGCAGCCGCAAGACTTGGTGCAGAGGTACACATGATTGGCTGTGTAGGAGACGATCACTACGGAGAAATCATTTTAAATAACTTTACGGAGAATCGTGTTCTTGTAAATAATGTGAAACCGGTTACCGATGAAAAAAGCGGAACGGCTCATATCATTTTAGCAGAAGGTGATAACAGCATCGTGGTTGTAAAAGGTGCCAATGATCATATCACGCCTTCCTATGTTGAAGCAGCCGCACACGTATTAAAAGAAGCAGATATCGTCTTGATTCAACAGGAAATTCCAGAAGAAACGGTTGAATATGTGAGTCAGTATTGCCATGATCATCACATTCCACTTCTTCTTAATCCAGCACCAGCACGAAAGCTTAGCCAAACGGTTATTGACCAGGCAACGTATATTACACCTAACGAGCATGAAGCTGATGTATTGTTTAACGGTGTAAGCCCAGCAGAAGCGCTTCGTCAATATCCGAATAAGGTCTTCATTACGGAAGGAAAAAGCGGGGTGCGCTATTTCAATGGGGAAAAGGAAGTTCTTGTTCCCTCTTATGAAGTAGAAGCCGTCGATACAACAGGTGCAGGCGATACGTTTAACGCTGCTTTTGCGGTAGCGCTAGCGGAGAAGAAATCATTTGAAGAAAGCCTGCGTTTTGCTAATCGAGCAGCGTCATTATCGGTGACAAAATTTGGTGCACAGGGCGGAATGCCAATGCGCGGGGACGTAGAAGGGAGTCTTTGAGTATGAAGAAACAGGGGATTTTAAATAGTCATATCTCAAAAGTACTGGCTGATTTTGGACACACGGACTGGATTGTCGTGGCAGATGCAGGTCTGCCCATTCCAGACGGCGTCCAAAAAATTGATTTGGCACTTACGCTCGGTGTTCCAAGGTTCACGGATGTCGTAGATGCACTTGTAGAGGATATGATCGTAGAAAAAGCGATTGTAGCTGAGGAAATCAAGAAGAATAACAAATCAACGTGTAAATACATGGCCAAGGGCTTTCAGAATATTGAGTACGTGTCACATGAAGAGTTTAAAGAACTAACGAAAAACGCAAAAGCGATTATTCGCACAGGAGAAGTTACGCCATATGCAAACTGTATTTTACAGGCAGGAGTAATCTTCTAAAAGGGGTGAACAGATTATGCATATCAAGATGGATAACATCTATAAGGCATTTGGGAAAAACAAGGTCCTTGAAGGCGTAGACTTTGAATTGAAAATAGGAGAAGTTCATGCGTTGATGGGGGAGAACGGTGCAGGTAAATCAACGCTTATGAATATCCTGACCGGACTTCATAAGCATGATCAAGGTACGATTGTGATTGATGGACAAGAACGCTACTTCCAAAACCCAAAAGAAGCAGAAGAGAATGGCGTAGCATTCATTCATCAGGAGCTGAACGTATGGCCAGACATGACGGTTCTTGAAAACCTCTTCATTGGGAAAGAGTTGAAATCATCATTCGGCTTTTTAAAAACAAAGGAAATGAAAGCGTTAGCAAGAAAGCAATTTGAACGATTAGCGGTTTCCATTCCACTTGAAAAAGAAGCGGGAGAATGCTCAGTAGGGCAACAGCAAATGATTGAAATTGCGAAGGCGCTTATGACGAATGCAAAGGTCATCATTATGGACGAGCCTACGGCGGCATTAACAGAGCGTGAAATTGAAAAGTTGTTCGAAGTGATTCGCTCATTGAAAAAAGAAGACGTATCAATTGTCTACATTTCTCATCGTATGGAGGAAATCTTTACGATTTGTGACCGAATAACGGTTATGAGGGATGGTAAAACAATTGACACGAAACACATTCCAGAAACAAGTTTTGATGATGTCGTAAAGAAAATGGTCGGTCGTGAATTAACCGATCGTTTCCCAGAACGGACGTCAACCCCGAGTGAAGTCGTGCTAGAGGTAAAGGGATTAACGAAAAAAGAAACCTTTAACAATATTAGCTTCTCTGTTCGCTCAGGAGAAATTGTTGGTGTCTCTGGTCTAATGGGAGCAGGACGAACGGAGATTATGAGAACGATCTTTGGTCTAGATTCGTTAGACGGAGGAGAAATTTTTATTAATGGTCAAAAGGCGACGATTAAGAACCCTCATCAGGCTGTAAAACTTGGGATTGGATTTATCACAGAGAACCGAAAAGATGAAGGATTAATACTCGATTTCTCAATTCGTGAAAATATGGTTCTTCCAAACTTGTTTAGTTTTGCACCGAAAGGAATCATCGATCAAAAAAGTGAAAATGATTTCGTTGAGTTATTGATTAAGCGCTTACTTATCAAAACACAGTCGGCTGAAACGAGCGCAGGAAATCTGTCTGGAGGAAATCAGCAAAAGATCGTGATCGCAAAATGGGTTGGAATCGGACCGAAAGTGCTTATTTTGGACGAGCCAACACGCGGTGTAGACGTGGGAGCGAAGCGCGAAATTTATCAATTAATGAACGAACTGACGGAGCGTGGGGTTGCCATTATTATGGTTTCATCTGAGTTACCAGAAGTATTAGGAATGAGTGATCGTATATTGGTCATTCACGAAGGGAAATTAACCGGTGAGCTATCTCGAGCAGAAGCCAACCAAGAAAAAATTATGACGTATGCAACGGGGGGACAATAACATGACGGCGATGACTGAAACCATAGGTAAAAAAAATCATGTTGAAAACATTATGCAGAAACTCGGACCTCTTCTTGGCCTTTTTATTCTAATTGTAATCGTTTCTGTATTAAATCCGAGCTTTCTCGCACCACTTAATATTTTAAACTTGCTTCGCCAAGTAGCCATCAACGCACTGATCGCGTACGGCATGACGTTTGTTATTTTAACAGGCGGAATCGATTTATCAGTTGGTTCAATACTGGCTCTTTCTAGCGCATTAACAGCAGGTATGATTGTATCTGGATTAGATCCAATCCTCGCTCTTTTAGTAGGCTGTGTGTTAGGTGCAGTAATGGGAATGGTGAACGGATTACTAATTACAAAAGGAAAAATGGCACCATTTATCGCAACGCTTGCGACAATGACTATTTTCCGCGGATTAACGCTTGTATACACGAACGGAAATCCAATCACAGGTCTTGGTGAGAACCGCTTATTCCAGTTATTCGGACGAGGTTATTTCTTAGGAATTCCTGTACCAGCTATCACAATGATTATCGCTTTTGTGATTCTATGGGTGATTTTACACAAAACGCCGTTTGGACGTAAAACATATGCCATCGGTGGAAATGAAAAAGCAGCACTTATTTCAGGAATTAAAGTACCAAAAGTAAAAGTGATGATTTATTCATTAGCAGGGTTGCTTTCAGCGCTTGCAGGCGGAATTTTAACATCACGATTAAATTCTGCGCAGCCAACTGCTGGTACATCGTATGAGTTGGATGCAATCGCAGCAGTTGTTCTTGGAGGGACAAGCTTATCAGGTGGACGCGGTCGAATTGTTGGAACGCTAATTGGTGCTTTAATCATTGGAACGTTAAATAATGGACTGAACTTGTTAGGTGTTTCATCGTTCTATCAAATGGTTGTCAAAGGTATTGTTATTTTGATTGCGGTTGTTATTGACCGTAAAAAAGCAGCGTAGGAGGAGACAGAAGATGAAAAAAATTCTAGTCTTGGTACTGTCCTTGTCACTTCTCCTTTTAGGAGCATGCTCCATGGAGCCACCCGAATGGGCAAAGCCTTCTAAAAAGGCCGATGTAAAAGACATGAAAATCGGATTATCTGTTTCAACATTAAACAATCCGTTCTTTGTGTCGTTAAAAGATGGTGTAATCAAGGAAGCGAAGAAAAAAGGAATCAAAGTCATCACGGTTGATGCACAAAATGATACAGCAAAACAAATTAATGACGTAGAAGATTTACTACAGCAAGGAGTAGACGCACTTTTAATTAACCCAACTGACTCTGCGGCGATTTCAACAGCGGTTCAGTCAGCAAACAACGTTGGCGTACCGGTTGTGACATTAGACCGCTCAGCTGAAAAAGGAAAAGTTGCGGCACTCGTAGCATCTGATAATGTGAAAGGTGGTCAAATGGCTGCTGATTATATTGTAAAGATGGTAGGTGAAAAGGCGAAGGTAGCGGAATTAGAGGGCGTACCTGGAGCTTCTGCTACTCGTGAACGTGGGAAAGGATTCCATAACGTAGCCGACAAGAAACTAGACGTAACGGCAAAGCAGTCTGCGGACTTTGATCGTACAAAAGGGCTAAACGTCATGGAAAATATCATTCAAGGTAAGCCAGATATTAAAGCTGTATTTGCTCACAATGATGAAATGGCATTAGGAGCAATTCAAGCAATCAATAGTTCTGGTAAAGATGTAATTGTCGTCGGATTTGATGGAAATGACGATGCGATCAAAGCGGTTAAAGAAGGTAAATTAGCAGCAACCGTTGCTCAACAACCGGAATTGATTGGTCAGCTTGCAGTGAAAGCAGCAAAAGACGTTGTACAAGGAAAGAAAGTAGAAAAGAAAATTCCAGTACCGTTAAAACTAGTTACGAAGGAATAAGAAAAAGAGGCGCCTACACGGTGCCTCTTTTAACTTATAGAAGGGCTTTTAGCATATCTTTCTTGATATCTTCCCATAAAGCTTGATCAGTTGTAAAAGTCGCGGAAATCTTCGTCGCAAACTCTTTAAAGGCTGCTTCAAATTCAGGAGAGTTCTTTTCAGGAAGATTTGCTTTTAATGCATCAGCTACCTCCTGAGCTTTTGGTGAGCGAGGGCCCCATTTCCCGATTTCGTTTCCGTCTTCATCGATAAAGATAAAAATTGGAATTGAACGCGCTGTACCGTTTGTTAAGTATTGATCCATTAATTCAAGGTTTTCATCCCGAATTAAAAAGCGTGTTTCAATTAGTGCTTCCTGTGCAAGGCGTAAGAAGATTGGCACGTTTACCATTGCGTCTCCACACCAGTCAGCAGTTAGGACGATAGCTTTTATTTTTTTATGTTGAAGTGTACGAAGGGTAGCTTTTTCTTCGTCGCTTACTGACACTGAGTTATACACCTTTAATAAGTTTTCTTGATGAACGGTCATGTTATGTAGATAGGTAAAATCGGTCAATCCTTTTTCAAACCAAGGTTGTAAAGTTGACATTTTATTTCCCCCTTTTTATGTTTCTCTTTTACTATAAACAAATGAGATCAGAGAGTCCAACAAGAGATTTCGGGACAAACCTAAAAAAAATTTCTTCTCTGTGAACGATTAAAAATATATTTTTTCCTGATTTTTCGCTAATATTAAAGGGAATCAAAAAGTAAATGAGGAATGTGTAGGGAAAGCTTAATAAGGGAATGTAAGTGTGTAAAACGTTCATACATAGAAGACAATTAGTAAGGGAGGAGTAGTATGAGTAACCGTGTAGCTTTGGTGACCGGTAGTGCAACCGGATTAGGAAAAAGAATGATTATTGACCTTGCAAAGGAAGGGTATGATGTCATTATCAATTATCGCCAAAGTAAAGAAAAAGCCCTCAGCTTAAAAAAGGAAGTGGAAGAGACGTATCATGTTAAGGCGACGTGTCTTCAGGGGGATATCTCTAAATTTGAGGATGTTGAGCGCATCGTAAACGAAGCGCTTCAAATACATGGAAAGATTGATATATTGGTGAACAATGCCGGACCTTTTGTATTTGATTATAAGGACTTAGTCGATTATAGCCTAGAAGAATGGGACAGCATGCTTAACGGAAATATGAGCTCTGTGTTTTATTTAGTGAAGCTGCTAGTTCCGTTGATGAGAGAGAATAAGTGGGGACGAATCATCAATTTTGGATTTAGTGATGCGGACTCTGCACCAGCGTGGGTTCATCGATCCGCTTACGCTGCGTCTAAAGTAGGTCTCGTCAGTTTAACGAAAACACTATCATTAGAAGAAGCTAAGCATGGCATTACGGTGAATATGGTGTGCCCTGGAGATATCGTTCATCCTTGGAAGGAAGCAACGATTGAGCAGACAACGCAAACGAACGATGCAGATGATACGCCAATCGGACGCGTAGGTAGTGGAGAGGATATTTCGCGAGTGGTTCGTTTTCTATGCGACGAAAAATCCGACTTTATTACAGGTGCTGTCATTCCGGTAACCGGCGGGAAAAAGAGTTTTGTGTAAAAAGGAGTAGCATAGAGCTACTCCTTTTTTTCGTCTAGGTGCAACAATGAGCGCATAGGATGCTCCCGTTGCAGCAAATCGTCCAACGTATATTTTTTTAATACGCCCAAAAAAGCAAGATACGCCTCTTGTAATACGTGTCGTAGATCACAGGCAGGTGTAATGACACAAGAATTGTTGGCACAGTTGAAACACTCCACAAGATGAAAGTCCTCCTCCATTTTAAGCACTACATCACCAACATTGATCTCTTTCGGGGATTTCGCAAGGCGAATGCCCCCGTTTCTACCACGAACGGTTTCAATCAGATCAGCCTTGCCTAGCTCGTGTGTGACCTTCATCAAGTGATTTTTGGAAATAGCATATGCATCTGCGATATCTTTAATATTAGAAAGCTTTTTGTCCTCCTGCAATCCTAGATACAAGAGAACACGAAGCGAGTAATCAGTGTATTGAGTAAGCCTCATTCGACAAACCCCTTCTTTTAAGATAGATATATGTATCATAGCATGTTCACAAGAAAATGTAAGGAAGATTGTCTGATATCAAACATGTGACAATTTCTTTAAAGATGTATTAAATATATATCTTTTCATCTTCTTGAAGTATATCATAAAGATATATTTAAAATACATCTTTAAAAGGGTGACGATCATGTTAAGTAATGAAACCATTCAAATTATCAAAAGCACCGTTCCAGTATTAGAACAAAAAGGGAAAGACATTACGACAAGATTCTATTCGTTAATGTTCCAAGATCATCCTGAATTATTAAACGTATTTAATCACAGCAATCAAAAAAATGAGCGTCAGCAAACAGCTTTAGCAAAAGCTGTCTACGCTGCTGCGGCAAATATTGATCAATTAGACAAAATTATACCGGTCGTAAAGCAGGTGGCCCACAAGCACCGAAGCATTGGTGTAAAGCCTGAGCAGTATCCAATCGTCGGAGAGTATTTGCTAAAAGCAATTAAAGATGTTCTAGGCGCAGCAGCAACGCCAGAAATTATGAATGCTTGGGCAGAGACATATGGGGTACTAGCGCAAGTCTTTATTGATACAGAAAAAGAAATGTACGAATCGGCGGAAAAACAGGCAGGTGGCTGGGAAGGTTATAAGAATTTCTTCATTGACCGTAAAGTTCAAGAAAGTGAGGGGGTCCTCTCTTTCTATTTAAAACCTGTGGATCATGAATCACTTCCAAGCTTCTTACCTGGCCAATATATTAGCGTGAGAGTGAAACAATTTGAGCACTTGCATATTCGTCAGTACTCCTTAAGTGATGCACCAAACGAAGAGTATTTCCGTATTACGGTGAAACAAGAAACAAATAAAGAAGGCGAGTCCGGAACGGTTTCGTCAACTCTTCATCATTTTGCTGAAGGAGAGGTTTTAGAAGTAAGCGCACCAGCAGGAGAGTTTGTGTATGAAACGACAGAAAATCCGGTCGTTTTCATCAGTGGTGGCGTGGGAGTTACGCCTTTAGTAAGCATGGCAAAAAAAGCTGTCAAAGAGAATGAAAATGTTACGTTTATTCAAGCTGTAAAAGATCGTTCCCATCAGCTCTTAGCAAACGAGCTGAAGCGGCTTAATCTCCGCTACATGGCGTGCTACGAACAGGCTACAGATGAGGAAAAAGCGTCAGGAGCGTGTCAACTAGAAGGGTATATTACAAAAGACTGGCTTCAGGAGAAGCTCACGTCAACTAACTCTCATATTTATCTTTGCGGACCTATTGCATTTATGAAAGTGCTCTACGGTTATTTAGTGGACATGGGAGTCACAGAAGAATACATTCATTACGAAGTCTTTGGTCCATCCGTCGGGCTCGCTTAATAAAAAGCCGTTTGCTACAAAAGCAAACGGTTTTTTTATGGACTGATCCTTTTTCGACTTTCTTACGTTTTAATAGGAGAAACGACTATTAAAAATTGCGCAAATAAGTGAAGGCACGTATGATTTTGAGCTAAGGAGGGATCAGGATGGATTGGAGGGTCTTTTTTAAAAGAGGGCTTCCGTTTAGGAGGCGTTTAGTTCGTTTGCATCATGCGAATGCACTGTTCTTTCTTATTTTAAGTATAACCGGTTTTGTGTTGTTTTCCGGAACGTTCCGCACAGCCCTGCCGTCTGTTCGCGTATACGTAAGAGACATTCATGTTTGGGTTGGGATTGTGAGCATATTACCTCTTTTATATTATCTACCGAAAATGGCAAGACATTTGAAGGGGCTGAAAAAGAAGCAGAATCAGCGCATAAATTTATACCTCATTCTTACGGTGTTATCAGCATTGATTGGGTCTGGTCTCTTGTTAACCTATCATCGACAGTTTTCACCTCAAGTTAGCACAGTCGCTTTATTCATTCATGACGCAGCGACTTGGTTTGGGGTGCCGTATACGATCTATCATAGCATTACGCGGAGCAGGTGGTTTAAAAAGGCTGAAAGAGCGACAAGTAAAAGTACGATTGTCTCCGAACCAATGGAGATCGACGAGAAGAATCCAATTTATACGAGACGATCTTTTTTACGTGTAGCAAGTGGTGGGATCATTGTACTCATTTTTTCACCATTTATTTTTCGGTGGATCAAACCGTTTTTTCCATCAATGGGTGGTCAAGTAGCAGAAACGGCATCGAAAAATAAGCTTGTGCCCAAACCTACTCCAAACGTAAAATCATCGCCACCTATTGGAGGCGGGAAAAAAGGAGAGTTTCGTTACTACACGGTAACAGAGGTACCGACCATTACAAATCAAAATTTCAGCTTTACGATTGATGGACTGGTTCAAAATAAAAAACGGTATAACTGGGAGCAATTCGTATCGTTAAATCGTGACGTGCAGGTTAGTGACTTTCATTGTATTACTGGTTGGAGTGTTTATAGCGTCACATGGGAAGGTATTCCGCTTAGAAAAATTTTACAAGAGGCTGGAGTTAAATCGAAAGCGAAATACGTTAAGTTTTATTCAGCGGACGGAGTGTATACAGACACGCTGACATTGAAGCAAGCAATGGCTAAGGATATTATGGTGGCCACACTTATTGACGGTAAGCTTATTTCTCAAGATAACGGTGGTCCTGTTCGGTTAATTGTACCGAAAATGTATGCGTATAAATCAGTGAAATGGTTGAATCGAATTGAGCTGATTGAAGAGGAGCACGTTGGTTATTGGGAAGAACGAGGCTATTCAAAAAATGCATGGGTTAAATCATAAACGAGCGCTCTTTTTTAAAGGGAGCTCTTTTTTTATAGGACGGTTGTTTTAAGGCGAAGCGGGGTATAGTTAAGGATAAGTATGACGAAGGAAGTGAAAAGATATGGAACTGTACGACGTAATTGGGATTGGAATCGGTCCGTATAACTTAGGACTCGCAGCACTCTCCGAACCAGTCGATGATATAAAAGCCCTCTTTTTTGAACAAAACGCTGAATTTGAGTGGCATCCTGGAATGTTAATAGAAGGCACTGACCTACAGGATCCATTTCTTGTTGATCTAGTGACGTTTGCCGACCCGACGAGTCCGTATACGTTTTTAAATTATGTACATAAACACAATCGACTTTATCAGTTTTATTTTTTCAGTCGAATGGATATTCCGAGAAGAGAATACAATCAATATGCAAAATGGGTAGCGAACCAGCTATCCTCATGCCGTTTCGGAAAGCGAGTCATTGATGTAATCGATCATGAGGATCATTATGAAGTTATAATAGAAGAGGTAAGAACAGGCGATAAAGAAGCGTATTATGCGAAGCATGTTGTGATTGGAACAGGCAATACACCGCTTGTTCCACCCGGGTTTGAAGGGGCACCTAAAAATGATGTCATTCATACAAGTGGTTATGTACCGAATGAAAAAAGTATTAAGCATGACGCACGGTCAGTAACAGTTATTGGATCAGGACAGAGTGCGGCAGAAGTATTTTACGACCTTCTTCAAGACCGTGACTATTATGGATACAAGCTAACATGGTTTACCCGCACTCCACATTTTTACCAAATGGAGCAATCAAAGCTTGCAAGGGAAGCCTTCTCACCTGATTATGTGAGCTATTTCCATCGCCTGCCTTTTGAAAAAAGAACAGAGGCATTATCAACGATCGACCGGTTGCGACACGGAACAGAAGGTGGATTATTAAATCGTATTTATGATACGCTATATCACCGTTCAGTTGATGGAAAAGACCGCTATGTGCGCATTCAACCATCTGTAGAAGTCAATGAGATCCATCCTTCTAGGGAAGGCAAAGGCTATACGCTTTCTTGTCATCAAGAGGGGCTAGAAGAAACATTTCAGCATGAGACGGATAAAGTAATTTTAGCGACGGGATATAAGCCTAATATGCCGAAATGGTTAGAACGTTACCGTGAGAAAATTATTTGGGAAGATGATAAGCGTTTTAAAGTGGCGCGCAATTATCATATCGAGTTTGAAGACAACCGAAAGCATCATCTTTTTACGCTAATGAATTTAGAGCATTCACACGGATCGTCTGCTACAAATTTAGGGTTGTCTGTACAGCGTAATCAAATGATTCTTAATAAGATCGCCAAGCGTGAGGTATATCCCATCCAAACAAATACGGTATTTCAACAATATGATCTTTAAGTACAGGGAAGAGTAACGATACGTTGCTCTTCTTTATTTTGTTTGAGAAGCAAATTATTCGACATTCATTTTTTACAGCAGGATAATAATAAGACCAACGAAAAAAAATAATACGCTATTCATTATATAGATGACTTAACAAAGGAGAGAGAAGCATTGACTAAATTAAGTATACTCGACCAATCTCCGGTATCAGCAGGAAGTACGCCAGAGATGGCGTTGAAAAATACCGTTCGATTAGCACAAGAAGCAGAGAAAATGGGTTACTCACGCTTTTGGGTTTCAGAGCATCATGATACGAGAAGCCTTGCAGGTTCATCACCAGAAGTATTAATTTCTTATTTAGCAGCCAGCACAGAAAAAATTAGAGTTGGCTCAGGCGGCGTGATGCTGCCGCATTATAGTTCCTATAAGGTAGCAGAGAATTTCCGAATATTAGAGGCGTTAGCACCTGGACGAATTGATTTAGGTATTGGGCGCGCTCCTGGAGGTATGCCTAATGCAACGCGTGCGCTTCAGGATGGGAACCCAAAGGATATTCGTCGTTACCCAGAACAAATTGATGATTTATTAAGTTATCTACATGATCAATTACCTGAAAATCATCCATATGAAGGATTGAGTGCCACTCCAATTCTTTCACATGCACCAGAGCTATGGATGCTAGGTTCAAGTGGATCAAGTGCTCAGCTAGCAGCTGAAAAAGGTCTGTCATTTACATTTGCGCACTTTATTAATGGCTATGATGGTCCGGCAGCGGTTCGTTTTTATCGCAATAACTTCAAGCCATCCGCTTTTAATGAAAAGCCGAATGTAATTGTCGCCATTTTTGTCGTGTGTGCTGAAACACAAGAAGAAGCAGAGGAGCTTGCTAGTAGCATCGATCTTTCCATTTTATCAATCGAAAAAGGAATGAGAACAGAAGGAATTCCAAGCGTGGAAACAGCGAAAAACTATCCTTATTCTGCTTACGATTGGTCTCGTATTCGTGAAAACCGTCAGCGTATTATTGTCGGGACACCACAAAAAGTAAAAGAAACGGTGACTAGACTTCAGGAACTTTACGGTGCAGATGAGTTTATGATGGTGTCATTAATGCATGACATGGATGCGAAAATTAAATCATATGAATTGCTGGCAAAAGAATTCCAGCTGTGACGTAGCTGCATATTCCAAGGTTTAGTATACGTACGGAAGGGTACCTTATTTACAGATGAGATCATTCATTCAAATCAGAGATAAGGAGTGTTTTTTGAAATGAGTAAAAAAATTGCCGTACTACTTACAGATCACTTTGAGGACTCTGAATACACAGAGCCAGCAAAAGGCTTAAAAGAAGCAGGACATGAACTAACAGTTATTGAAATGGAGAAAGGAAAATCAGTAAAGGGCAAACAGGGGGAAGCATCTGTTAAAGTCGATGAGAGTATCGACAGCGTAGATCCTTCTCAATTTGATGCTTTACTATTACCAGGAGGATTTTCTCCTGATATCCTTCGTGCAGACGATCGCTTCGTTAAATTCACGAAAGCATTCATGGACGACAAAAAGCCGGTTATGGCCATTTGTCATGGCCCTCAGCTATTAATTACCGCAGAGGCATTAAAAGGTCGCGACGTAACAGGCTTTAAATCCATTCAAGTGGATCTAACAAACGCAGGAGCGAACTTCCATGATAAAGAAGTAGTCGTGTGTGGGAATCAGTTAGTAACTAGCCGTACACCAGATGACATTCCGGCATTCATTCGTGAATCGCTAAATGTTTTAAAATAATACACCATCTAAAAACCTCTTGGACGATTTTTATGTCGTTCAAGAGGTTTTTTAGTGGAGAAAAAAATGGAAGACTCTATTTTTAGAAAGTTTTATGATCACAGAGGACTCAAAAAGCCTATAAAATCAAGCATTCTGCACGTGGTAAATATATGAAACTAAAATAAGCTAAATTATAGCTAAAATTGCCATGGTATTAAGGTTGATATAATATCAGATTCATGTAACAATGTGGGTGTAGTTGGCAAGGAGCCAACGCACACCTCAACTTTTCTTATTTCTACAGAACACCATGACCGAAAAAGTGTTGGAAAGAATTACAGGTTGTGAGGTTGATAGAAATATGAAAGGATGAAGGTGCAGTCGGAAAACGAAATTAAATCGCCCTTTCACATCTGGAAATGTGAAGGACACATTTACTATATATAATTCAAATTTCGAGTGTCCATTTCCAATCTTTTATCCGACTAATCCTATAGGTTTACAAAATTCAAGGAGGTAATGTTTTACTATGAAGAAAACATTTCGTATTGCAACAGCTGCCGGAGTAATGTCACTAGGATTATTATCACTACAAGGACCAGCAAGTGCTGCTTCTAACTGTAACGTACCTCAACAAAATGACAATCAAGCTCAAAACGTTCAAGCACAAGCACCACAAAATGCAAACGTGCAAGAGCTTTTAAAGAAATATAATATTCAAGTACCACAGCAAGGTGAGCAAACAGCTCAGGGACAAGCACAAGCTGAGCCACAACCTAATGCTCAAGGTCAAGCACAAGCAGAACCACAGGAAAAAGCACAAGCACCACAAAGCGGATCATCTGATCAAGCACAATCAAATGATCAAAACACTGACCAAGCACAAGGATCTGTAAGTGAATCAGAAAAGAAGGTTGTTGAACTAGTGAACCAAGAACGTGAAAAAGCTGGACTAAAACCTTTACAAATTGATTCAAAGCTAAGTGAAGTTGCAAAAGCAAAGTCACAGGATATGAAAGACAACAACTACTTTGATCATCAATCACCAAAATACGGTTCACCATTTGATATGATGAAGAAATTTGGTGTAGATTATTCATCAGCAGGTGAAAACATCGCCCAAGGTCAAACTTCTCCAGACGAAGTAATGAACAGCTGGATGAACAGTGAAGGTCATCGTAAAAACATTATGAATCCTAACTTTACTCATATCGGCGTTGGATATGTACAAGATGGAAACTACTGGACACAAGAATTTATCTCTAAATAATAGGAGATAACAAACAAGAGCCCCTCTGGAAACAGAGGGGTTTTTCATATTGACCAGTACGTTTATTTACGTAAAGCAACCGTAGTGGACAAGTCGTTTTTTTCTAAAGAGAAACGGGTATAGTATAGTTAACTACATGATTTTAGGAGTGTGAAGAGCTTTGAGTAGATCTCGAGTGGTAAAACGAATCGCAAAAGCAGTATTGCCTATTTTAGCAAAAGAAGCTTTTTCTTATGCTAAGAGACGTCGGAAAGCGAAGAAAGTTCAACAAAAAACAACCGTATAAGATAGAGAAGAGGACCTAACAATTCGTTAGGTCCTCTTGTGTGCAAAGATGTTTACACAAGATCTTCATCAATTTTAATATGTTTGAATTGATGAAAATCAAACAGTCCCATATCAGTGAGCTTGAGGTGTGGAATGACCGGTAAGCTCAGAAAAGATAGTGTCAGAAGTGGATTGAAATGATCGGCGATTTCTAATTCATGAAGTGCATCATGAAGCTTATTCAAGTTGACCAAAACATCTTGGAATGGAAGGTCCGACATTAAACCGCTAATTGGAAGGGGTAATCCACTTAACACTTGTTGATTTTTTACAATGACTACGCCGCCTTTCATCTTCTCTATTGCTTGAATGGCACATAGCAGATCTTCGTCATTCGTTCCTACTGCAACGATGTTATGGGAATCATGAGCAATTGTTGTAGCGATTGCTCCCTCTTTTAAACGAAAACCTTTCACAATTCCTTTTCCGATATTACCTGTTTCATGATGACGCTCGACTACAAGCATTTTCAATTGATCATCCACGAGAGATGGTTGAAAGTCACCATTTTTTGTTTGAATGTTTTCTACTAAATGATTCGTAACGAGGCTATTTGGAATTACTTCAATGATATGAGCCTGATTCCCTTTCACAGGAAGGCGAAGATCATCTAATGTAAGATTTTTCACATGTACCGTATCAGTCAATGCTGGATTTTCTAATACAGGTTGATCGTTTAACGATGTAAGTACACCTTCTTCGGCTACAAGTTCTCCTGACTTGTATACTTGATGAATCGAGATGGTTTCTAGGTCATTAAGTAATAAAAAATCTGCCTCATAACCAGGGGCTATTGCACCGCGCCCTTGTAATTGATAGCATTCTGCCACATTTAAAGAGGCTAACTGAATGGAAAGAAGCGGATCTAATCCATGTTCAATGGCTAAACGAACGTTATAATCAACAGATCCTTCTGTTAGTAAATCATCAAGATGCTTATCGTCGGTGCAAAACAAACAACGACGAGCTGTGCGTTCATTCACAACCGGAAGTAAATTGAGTAAGTCTTTGGCTACAGAACCTTGGCGAATGGAAACGTACATGCCGCGCTGCAAACGATCCATTGCTTCTTGTGCATTGACACATTCATGGTCTGTTTTAATACCAGCTGTGGCATAAATGTTTACACCGTGTGCATCAAGGCCGGCACCATGCCCATCAATGATCGCATGATGTTTTTTCGCCATTAATAGCTTATCAAGCATGGAGTCTGCCCCCTTTTGCACAGATGGATAATCCATCACTTCTGCTAAACCGATCACGCTTTTTTCAGCTAAAAAGGGTTCTAAATGTTCAGCGTTAAGAATGGCTCCGGCATTTTCAAAAGGCGTGGACGGAACGCTAGATGGAAGGCCTACTAATACTTCTAAAGGAAGGTCCTTGGAGTTTTGAATCATAAAGTCAATGCCAGCTGTTCCAGAAACATTTGCAATTTCATGAGGATCTGTAATGACAGTCGTTACACCATGTGGCACCACAACTTTTGCAAACTCGCTTGGAATAAGCATAGATGATTCAATATGAACGTGGCTGTCGATAAAGGAAGGACTTACATAGCGACCATTCGCATCAATTTCGTTTACCCCCTGATACTCCCCAATACCGACAAACTTTCCGTCATGTATCGCGACGTCACCAGATAAGATGCTTAAAGTAAAAACATCAATAATTTTTGCGTTTTTAATTACGAGATCGGCTTTTATTCGGTGATCAGCTGCTGCGAGCTGTTGTTGTAAGAAGTGTTTGTTCATTGTAATTGCTCCCTTCATTTTTACATAAAAGAGAGGACTAAAAAGAGGAGAAATGGAAAGAAAACATACCAGTTCTCTCCTCGTAGTCCAACTATTTACGGCAGTTTGGTAGAAACTCTTGGACCATATTTCCAAGATTATACGAGAAAAATATTTGATAGGTATTTCGCTCCATTGTACGCACCTTTTTTTCACTCGTCAATACGTAGTTCAGCTTTTATTTAGTATATGTAAAAAGTAAGCGCTATTAATACAAAGTCGAGTTTTACTGTTCAAACAGATCACTAACTTCATTCTTAATCCGCTAAAAGGAGCGAATGGACAGAAAAAATGAGCCGAGAAAAAGAACACTACAGCACCTTGGTTAATCACGACGAGAAGCATGTCTAACCATACGTGGATTATTCCTTTAGAAAAGAAACCAAGTGAATAAGTCCCTACTCTTCACACAAGAGGATAGGAGCAGAAGATGCGAAGACTCCTACGGGACTTAGCGAGTCAGGTGAGATCCCGCAGGAGAGAAACGAGGAGGAAGCTCAGCGCTCTCCCCGAGGAAAGCGAAGCAATCTGAAGCGGAGATCCGAACGAGTAGAAGTATTTTGATTTGAGAGCAACCATATGTAGATCATCTCTTTAGAAAGGAAGGCAAGTAGATGAGTCCCTACTCTTCAAACAAGAGGATAGGAGCAGAAGATGCGAAGACTCCTACGGGACTAGAGAGTCAGCTGAGATCCCGCAGGAGAGAAACGACGAGGAAGCTCAGCGCTCTCCCCGAGGAAAGCGAAGCAATCTGAAGCGGAGATCCGAACGAGTAGAGGTATTTTGATTTGAGAGCAACCATATGTAGATCATCCTTTTAGAAAAGAAGCCAAAATAAAAACCGCTACTCTGCGAATCACAACAGAAGTAACGGTTCTTTTATCATTGTGTTTGTTTACGAAGTGAGCCTAACTCTTCAGCGATTGCTTGCATTTCACTTGGACTGAAAGATGTTTTACGCATTACCATATCATAAAGATACTTAAGATCTTCATACATTTCTTCATCAAAATGAGAAGCTTTAACAGCACCAAAATTTAGAATGCGAAGCTTTTCTTTGATTGCCTCTACCATATATTCAACATTTTCACTCGATTTTTGTGTTAAGTCCAAATTTTTCATCCTTCCACGGAACAGTTTTTCTTATTGTAACACGTCCTATTTTTTTAATCACCTTTCTTTTAAACACCTGTTATTTTCCCTTTTTCAAATGATTGTATATAATGTTGTTCATAAAGAAAACCTGTTTTCAGTAAAGGTATTTTTTAAAAATCTCTATATGTTAAAAGTAAATAACCTCCGTTCTATATCTATAGAACGCCAAAAAGGAGAGAAACATTATGGTAAAAGTCCTATTTGTTTGCCTGGGCAACATTTGTAGATCCCCAATGGCTGAAGCCGTATTTCGTCACCTAGTTCGTGAAAAAGGGCTTGAAGATAAAATTAGCATTGATTCAGCCGGAACAGGAGATTGGCATATTGGAACTCCTCCTCACGAAGGTACGCAACGAATTTTAACGAAAAAACAAATTAGCTTTGACGGCTTAAAAGCCCGCCAAGTACAAAAAGAAGATTTAACTGAATTTGACTATATTATCGGGATGGATGCGCAAAACATTGGTAACCTCCACCGAATAGCAGGATTTAATAAGACAGGCTACATTGGTCGTCTCTTGGATTTTGTCCCGGAATCAGAAATAGAAGATGTTCCCGATCCATACTTTACAGGAAATTTTGATGAGGTATACGAATTAGTAACAAAAGGCTGTACAAATTTATTAGCAGAAATTATTCATGAACATTTTTCGGACGAGATCCATAAATAAAAAACTAGGAGTGAAGGTAGATGGGAAAGAATAAGCTAGGACAAGGGATTATCATTGGAGCACTTGTAGGGGCAGCTGTATCTCTTTTAGATAAGCACACTAGAGAGCAAACAAAAGCAGGCGCAGGTAAGGTAATGGCCGCAGTGAAAGACCCAAGAGGTACATATACAACCATTAAAGCAAAAGTAGATGATTTAAGGGAAACGTATGAAACCGTGTCAGAGGACATCTCTTATGTAGCCCAGAAGGTGAAAGACCTACAATCAGCAACTCCACAAGTAAAAGAAATTGTTCAAGAAACTAAGGAAGCCTTTCATACGGTAACCGAGTCTAAACAACAAGAATAAAAATGAGGTGAGGAAATGGAGAAACAAAAGAGAAAACGACCTTTTATTGCAGAACTGGCAGGACGGTTTTTGAGTGATGAAATCCCTAGTCTTTCTGCAGAGCTGGCTTACTATTTTTTGTTATCACTATTTCCGTTATTAATTTTTATTGTGACACTCATCGGTTTTTTACCGCTTCACGTACCAAATTTGTTGGATATGCTTGAAGAGGTTGCACCACGGCAAACGATGAAATACATTGAGGATAATTTAAACGAAGTAGTGGGTTCTCGAAACGGTCAACTCTTATCATTTGGAGCAATTGCGACGTTATGGTCAGCTTCAAACGGCATTAACGCCATTGTTCGAGCATTTAACAGAGCGTATGAGGTAGAAGAGAGCCGGTCATTTATTGTGGCAAGGGGAGTGGCGATCCTATTAACAGTTGCGATGATTTTTATTATTATTGTAGCACTATTGCTCCCTGTTTTCGGAAAAATGATTGGGGTCTACCTGTTCTCAAAGCTTGGTTTTTCGAGTACATTCTTAAATTTGTGGTCCGCTTCGCGCTGGATCATTAGCGCAGCCATTTTGTTTATTGTGTTTTTGGCTCTGTATCATTTTGCTCCGAATAAAAAGGGACTGCATATTAAAGACATCTGGAAGGGGACGCTTGTGGCGACGCTCGGATGGGTTCTTGTTTCCTTGGCTTTTTCATACTACGTAAATAATTTTGCCAATTATACCGCTACGTATGGAAGTCTTGGTGGGATCATTGTGATGATGGTATGGCTTTATCTCTCTGGAATGATTATTGTCATCGGCGGAGAAGTTAATGCCATTAGTCACAAACGTCGACAAGGAAAAAACTAGTACGATATTTCTCCTCTATACGTGACATATTAAATGTGTAAGACCATGAAGGGGGAGTCGTTGAATGACAAAACATACGAAAAAAGATGGCAGCAACACAAAACAAAATAAAAAAAGCTCACCAAAACATAAAACAAGCAATAGCCAAAACGGACAAAACGGCTATCATTAAACAACAAAAGCTCCTACACGTGTAGGAGCTTTTGTTTATTTTAGTAAACGTAGGCCGTTTAAAATGACTAAGATGGTGCTTCCTTCATGTCCGATAACGCCGAACGGTAAATCAAGGAATTGAAGAAAGTTCGAGCAAATTAAAAGCAAAATCACGGTGATCGAGAAAATGACGTTTTGCTTTACGATGCGATTCATACGCTTTGCCACTTTTATGGCTTCTGCTATTTTAGATAGATCGTTTTTCATTAGCACAATGTCCGCTGTTTCAAGGGCCACATCTGTACCTTCTCCCATCGCAATTCCGATGTGAGAGGTTGCAAGCGCCGGAGCGTCATTGATTCCATCTCCAACCATTCCAACCGTTTGGAATTTCCCTTTTAAGGCTTTTACTTCATCTACCTTTGTCTCAGGTAAACATTCTGCTACGTACTGATCAACGTGGCATTCATTTGAGATTGCTTCAGCGGTTTTTACGCTGTCACCTGTAATCATAACAGTAAAGATGCCAGAGGCCTTTAATTCTTCAATTGCAGCAATTGTTTCCTCACGAACAATATCCTTTAAAGCAATTAATCCGACAATTCCGTGCTCATCGCGCGCATAGACGATTGTTTTTCCGTCTTCAGCCAACGAAGCAGATATTCCTTCATGAAAGGCGATAGCTTCTTCTTTGCCAACAAAATCCGCTTTCCCAACCTTCCACTCAACACCTGAAAGTACACCGATAACGCCGTATCCAGGTACATCTTCTAAAGAATCAGGCTGCTGTAGATCACTAGCTGTCTTCGTTTTAACATATTGCACGATTGATTGAGCCAAAGGATGATTTGACTGACGCTCAATCGACGCAATCCCTTTTAAAAAGTCCTCTTCTGTAACGTGATCACGTGTAATTACGTCTGTTACTTCAGGCTTCCCGCGTGTAAGTGTACCCGTTTTGTCAAATGCAATCGCCTCAAGGTGCGCAAGTCTTTCTAAGTGAGCACCGCCTTTGAATAAAATCCCTTTACGAGCACCGTTTGAAATCGCAGAAAGAGACGCTGGCATGATGGAAGCTACTAGTGCACAAGGTGAGGCAACAACAAGTAGAATCATCGCGCGATAGAAGGTTTCAGTCCAGCTCCAGCCCAGTACGTAGTGAGGGAGGAACATCATTATCGCAACGACTGACAAGACGACCTTTACGTAGATTCCTTCAAATCGTTCAATAAAAAGCTGTGAAGGTGACTTTTCACTTTGAGCACTTTGAACGAGGTTGATAATTTTTTGAAACAGCGTTTCTTCCGTTGTTTTGGTAATTTTAACTGTAATGGCACCTTTAATGTTCACAGTACCTGCGAATACTTCATCATTCAACTGTTTCATAACAGGAACAGCCTCACCAGTAATCGCCGCTTGATCAATGGTTGTTTGTCCTTGAACAACTTCACCATCTGCTGGTACACGCTCACCTGGCTTTACAAGAATGAGATCGCCAATCGCTAGTTCGGAAACGTGTACGATTTCTTCATGATCACCTAGCACTCGTGTTGCTTCTTGGGGCTGCATTTCCATCAGTGATGAAATTTCACGATTGCTTTTATTCATTGTGTAAGTCTCAAGCGCACCGCTCAACGCGAAGATGAAAATGAGCATTGCTCCCTCAAGCCAGTATCCGATAATAGCTGATCCAATAGCTGCAAATATCATCAGCATCTCTACGTTTAACTCTTTATTTTCAATTGTTTCTTCAATGCCTTCCTTTGCTTTGGCGAATCCCCCAATAACATAGGCTAAGATAAATAGCGTGACAGAAGCAGTCGTTTGACTTGAAAAAATCCATCCTGCAAGTATTAATACGCCGCTAAACAGTGCTGCAACAAGCTCTCCATGCGTCTCGAAAAAACTCTTTAGCTGAGAAGGCTCATTGCTTAAAGGTTTTTGTTGATTTAATGCTCTTGCGTCCATTGTTTTATCCCTCCATTACATTTCTAAATGAGAAAAATAATCACAATCAATACCCTTAAAAAACACGAAAGCTGCTATCGTTAAGATAGCAGCATTTCTCTTCAAAGATACATGTATTGAGTTTTAGTCGTTAATATATCCAAAGTATACCACGAACACGAGGGATAAAACATAAAAAAATTAAAAATCGCGACCTTCTTCTGAAAGAGAATAAGCGCTGTTATAAATATGTTCAATTTCAGCGTCTGTCATATAAAGCAACGCATTACGATCCATCCCTTTCATCCGTTCAATAAATGTAATCATGTTTTTACGCTCTTGTCTGCTCAATTTGTTCTCCTCCTTAACTGTTATAAAACAGTTTTGTTTATTTTTTAATATTATATAACAGTAAATGCTTTTTGTGTACACTTTTTTCAAAAAAAGAAAAAATCAACCTTATGAAAAGGTTGATTCCTAAATAACTATGAATGTTTGCTTTTTACAGTGGCAACTTTAGGTTGCTTATGAAAAATAAATCCGATAAGAAGGAACAAAATCATCATACTGATGAAATAAAAAAAGCTCGTTCCCTTAAAATGTTGAATAAATACTCCGCCTAAATAAGGACCTGAAATACTACCGAGACTAAATGCCATACCGCACATCAAGTTTCCGGCTGGCAGTAAGGAGGTAGGTACTAAATCGGCCATATAGGTTATTCCTAGAGAGAAGGTTGACCCTAAAAGCATACCAGCTATAAACAAGCAAATGGTTAAAGCAATAAAAGAATCCTCAACAAAGCTAGCTGTAAGAAAGGCCAAAAAGCCGGTAGATAACACAGCTAACAAAATAGAGTGCCTGCCATATTTATCGCTCAGAATGCCTAGTGGAAGCTGAAAAATAATACTTCCAAATGCAAAAGCGGGAAGTAAAATCGAAATTTGATTTACTTCATAACCGTTGCGCAGGGCGTACACGGGAAAACTTCCATTCAACGTAGCTTCTAAAAAACCATATCCTAGCGGTGGCAAAAAAGCGACCCATGCATATTTGAAGGTTTTTCCAAATCGTTTGAATGATTCAACGAATGCTTCTGCTTCAACAGCTCCTTGAGGACGTTCATTTTTTAATAGGAAGACGGTCAGCCAAGCGAGTAAGCTAATCCCTGAACTCACGATGAAGGGAAGGGACGGGTTAATTTTTAGAAGAAACGAGGCAGAAGGTCCGACAGCAAATCCAATCCCGAAAAATAGTCCGTAAATGGAAATATTTCGTCCTCGATCTTTTTGCGTTGAAAAAGCCGTGATCCACGTCTGTGTACCAAAATGAAGCATGTGATCGCCAATGCCAATAAGTAAGCGTAGGGCAAACCAAAACCAGAATGCCTTCCACGTAATAAATGAAAAGAGAGATAAAATAACCAACAAACCTCCAACAACGATTAGAGGTTTATAACCATATCGCTGCAAAGGTCGTTCCATAAAAGGAGAGGCGAGTAAAACACCAATATACAGACCTGTGGCATTAAGACCGTTAAGAGCAGAGGATACCCCGTCCTGCTCTAGAATAACTGAAATGATGGGCAAAAGCATGCCTTGAGAAAAGCCAGAAATGGAGACAATGGTAACAAGAATCCAAAATCGAAATTTTATATGTAACAGGATAATTCCCCCTTACTTGAATCATGGTGCCACTTTTGATCGTACCGTTATCGAAAGGGAATAACAAGTCTAAAAATTTTGTTTTTTTATGTGCGATGTGTTTGCAGAGAAAATGTATAGTCAGTAAAATAGATGTATTACAGTCATGAAAAGAGGCATTCATATGGAATTTAAAATGAAGGAAGTTGGATTTACAACGGATTTAGAGTATGGTGAACTTCATGTTGCAGGAGATGAAGCGCATGGATTTCGGCCTTTTCAATTGATGGTATCATCGATCGCCGTATGTAGTGGAGGAGTGCTACGCACCATTTTAAAAAAGAAGCGCATTGAGATTGACGATATCAGCATTCAAGCGAATGTAGAAAGAAATGAAGCAAAAGCAAACCGTATTGAAAAAATCCATCTTCACTATGTCATTACCGGAAATGATTTGCCAGAAGAAAAGATTGCCCAGTCCATTGAGCTAGCACGCAAAAACTGTCCTATGGTTCAATCGGTTATTAACAGCATTGAGGTTGAAGAAACGTTTGAATTGAAGCAATAAACCAAAGCTCAAGCCTTACAAGGTTTGAGCTTTACTTTTGCCATCTTTAAAGAAGCGTATTGATTGGGGTGTAAATTGAACAAGAAGATAATTGTGCTCTTTTGGTTCATCAATCCATGCGAGTAGATCATCGGTCCAAAAGCGTTCCTTTATCTCTTCACTTTCCTCGACTTTCGCTAACGCCTCGATTTCGACATAAGAATTTTCTGATCCATTCCATTCATATCCCAATAAAATATGCACAGTCTCTTGCTTTTCTATTTCTTCTACACTAAATGTCCTTCGATTTATAGGTGAATAAAGCACCAAGTCTTCATGTGAAAAGGTCATCAGTCGAGAATGTGGCTTGTTTTCATGAAGAGTGGTTAGTATTCCTACTCGATGATGATCAAGAACATGTACGATTTGATCTTGAAGCATGTCAAAGATTCCCCTTTCTTTTCTCAATTACACGCTATTAGCGGCTTAAAATGGGCGCTTATTTCTTATTTAATCTACCTTCTTCTACCTAGTTTAAACCTTCCTCTACTTGGGAAAAAGCGTGGTATGTATCTGTCCATAATTGAATACACTAGCAAAAAAACGCAATGTTAAGGTTCACCCACAGAAAGTAGTGAAGGACCCGTCTAGAATCGTATATTTTAAGGGCAAACTGTAAAAAAGAAGAAGAGTATTCTTCGTCAGATAGTACGTATAGGGAGGCAACAGAGTGATTAATAAGTTATTTATGATTTTTGTCATTATCGGTGTTCCACTTTCAGTGGTTGGAAGTATTATGCACTGGTCACAAATTTTAATGTTTGTCATTTATTGCTTAACCATTATCGCATTAGCTGGGTTCATGGGTAGAGCAACAGAAAGCTTGGCGATTATATCAGGCCCTCGAATTGGTGGACTTCTAAATGCAACCTTCGGGAATGCTGTTGAGCTGATTATTTCGATTTTTGCTTTACAGGCAGGTCTTACCGAAGTCGTTCTTGCATCGTTAACGGGGTCTGTTTTAGGAAATCTGCTACTTGTAGGGGGGCTGTCCTTTTTTATCGGAGGACTCAAGTATAAGCGTCAGCAATTCAACATTTATGATGCAAGGCATAATTCGGCGCTCTTAATTTTTGCAGTTATTGTCGCGTTCGTTATCCCTGAGATTTTTGCTCAGCGTATGCCTGAAGATAAGACGTTAACCCTTAGTATAGGTGTATCGATCGTTCTTATTATTTTGTATTTAGCGGCTCTTTTATTTCGACTTGTTACACACCGAGGAGTTTATCAGCATAAAAATGACGTGAGCGAAGAGCACGAAGAACCGGAATGGGGAAAGCTGAGAGCAATTATGGTGCTCCTTCTTTCAACGGTTGCTGTTGCTTATGTGTCTGAAAATCTTGTACATACCTTTGAAACAGTGGCCGATAAATTTGGTTGGAGTGAACTGTTTATAGGGGTTATTATCGTAGCGATTGTTGGAAATGCAGCCGAGCATGCTTCTGCAATCTTAATGGCGTACAAAGACAAAATGGGCGTTGCGGTTGAAATTGCGGTCGGATCTACGCTTCAAGTGGCTATGTTTGTTGCACCTGTTTTAGTCCTTGTTTCGCTTCTATTCTCAACGAGTATGCCGCTCGTCTTCACCATTCCAGAGTTGGTGTCCATGATTACAGCTGTCTTTTTGACGATTTCGATCTCCAATGATGGAGATACGAACTGGTTTGAAGGAGCAACGCTGCTCGGAGCTTACATTATTATGGGTCTTGGTTTTTATCTACTCTAAAGGAAAGGGCGCGATCCGATATACAGATCGCGCCCTTTCTCATTCATCAAGGCCTCAGTCCTCCTTTGGATATGTAGTGAAGAGTAATACAATATATGCTATATAAAACTGAAAATTCCGATTTTTATAAAATATGTTGGGTTTGCAAGAAAGTAAATGTAAAATATTCCATTAGGGGGTGGTGGAATGATAAATCGGTTCATTCAATACATAGTAGGTCTATTATTTTTATCGTTTGGGGTGTCATTAACAATTGTAGCAGATGTAGGAGCAGGGGCATGGGATGCACTAAATGTCGGGTTATCAAAATCAATTGGTCTCACGATTGGCAATTGGGTTATCATTGTAGGGATTTTGATGATGGTTGTAAATGCTTTACTCGTTAAACGCATTGAATGGCTTGCGCTTGCACCAGTTTTTATCATCGGTTTTTTAATCGATTTGTGGATGTTAAACGTATTAAGCAAGGTTGCATTCGAATCTACAGTTGGAAAGTATCTATTATTTATTGGCGGAATCTTTACGATTGCAGTTGGGGTCGTCATTTATTTGCGCGCAAAGTTTCCGGCTAATCCAATTGATAATCTTATGCTGTCGCTTCAAGAGCGTTTTGGAATTAGTTTAATGGTCGGAAAGACGATTGGCGAAGTTTCAGCGTTAGTTCTTGCGTTTTTATTAGACGGAGCCATTGGAGTAGGAACCATCATTATTACATTTTTAATGGGACCTGCTATCCAACTCGTTACACCTGTTATAAACGCTCTTTTCAACAAGACGGTAGAAGAAAAAGTTACACCCGTTTGAGGAACCCCGTGATACGAAGAAATGGAAAAAGAGGATAAAGAAAAGCAGATGTGAAGAAACTATAAGTACATTTCCTAAAGTCTTGAAAGGAGTACTTATATGCGCAAAGTTTCAGCATTGTTAGTTGTTTTTCTTTTTTTTACGAGTATTATCATTCCGATCTCGCATGCACAGGGTACAAATAAGAAATCGACGGAGGTCGGGACAGTTCGTGTACCTAGTTCCGTTTTAAATATTTCCAAAGAAAACACATATCCAAACTCGTCACAGGATATGCCTTATTTACAGCCAAGTGATTTAGCTAAAGAATTATTAGGAACATCAAAGGTGAAAATTGAAAATCCTAATCTTATTCGTATGCTAAATGAATCAGCCGTATCGAAAAATCCACTCGCTATTGGATTCCGAGCGACCATTTACTTAGGAGAGTGGCCGTTAAATTACGAATCCATGGAAACCAACGTGAATTGGGAGTACAAAAAGGTGAATATGAATTTCTTTGATAACCGCGGAGGAAAGCTTCCATACCGAGTCCGCTATACGCAGGATGCTCAAAAGCAAGTAAAGGGCGGACTAACGGCTAGAATTCCTGATTCGGACGATGTTCAGAAAATGATGATTTTAAAAGCCGCAGAAAAAACAAAGCTCCCATTAGCTTTCTCTACAATCGTGGGAGTTGGAACAAAAAAAGAAAATGGCTACAACGTGCCTGCTAAAAAAGTAGGATATTTAAACAGCTATACACCAGCTGTCAGTGAACGTGGAAAAGTAACGTACGGAGAAGTATTTTTGCTTCTACATGGCAGTAAACGAACCATCGCTGTTAAAAACGTTACGTCCCAAGGAATTGGTGCTTGGATACCTGTTCAAGATCACCTGTCACTTAGCTTTTCTGTCCATAATCAGCCAAGATAAAAAACACGCAATCGGTTTTTCCGATTGCGTGTTTTTGGTTTGGCAAATAAGTGTCGAATGAATGCCTTATAAAGACAGAAATAAACAAAAAGTGACCATTATTTCCTAAGAAATAATAAAGTTGTATAAATATTAGGAAAATTGTCGAGTTGAACCATTGTTCATTTATTCGTAAACTGAATAAAAGGTTAAACAGCATTTAAAGGAGGAGGGACAGGTTATCAATAGTCGGAATTTTTAATTTTTATATCAATAATAGTAAGCGTTTACAATTTTACGATGAGACGAGGTCTTCCCAATGAACATATCAAATGATCATACACAAGAATTAAAGCGAAGTATGAAAACAAGGCATTTATTTATGATCTCTCTTGGAGGATGTATCGGAACAGGTTTTTTTGTCGGATCGGGCTACACGATTCATGAAGCTGGAGCTGTTGGAGCCATTATTGCGTATTTAGTTAGCGGTTTTATTATGTATTTGACGATGCTATGTTTAGGTGAGCTATCAGTTGCGATGCCTGTAACAGGTTCATTTCATACCTATACGACAAAGTTTGTCGGACCAGCTACAGGTTTTGCGGTGGGGTGGTTATATTGGTTAGGCTGGGCTGTAACGGTGGCACTCGAATTTTTAACAGCTGGACAGCTTATGAAGCGTTGGTTTGAGCATACTCCTGTGTGGATATGGTGCCTGATCTTCGCGTTACTCATTTTCTTATTAAATGCACTATCAGCAAAAGCCTTTGGAGAAGCAGAATTTGTTTTTTCAAGTATTAAAGTTATTGCTATTATTTTATTTATTGGAATTGGCGGCGCAGCAATGTTTGGCTTACTTGATATGAAAAGCGGAGAAGGAGCACCTTTTTTATCACACTTTTTTGATGAGAAGCTATTTCCCAATGGGCTTAAGGCATTGCTTATTACAATGATTACCGTAAACTTTTCGTTCCAAGGAACGGAGCTGATTGGGATTGCGGCTGGAGAAAGTGAAAATCCAGAGAAGACGATTCCAAAGTCGATTAAACAAACGGTTTGGCGTACGCTCTTTTTCTTTATTATTTCCGTCTCTATTATGGCGGCTTTAATTCCAAGTGATGAAGCAGGCGTGGATAAAAGCCCGTTTGTTGTCGTACTAGATAATATCGGTGTTCCGTATGCAGGAGACGTGATGAACTTTATTATTTTAATCGCTCTTTTATCTGTTGCGAATTCAGGTTTATATGCGGCTACACGGATGCTCTACTCTCTTTCAAAAGAAAAGATGGCAAGCCCAAGCGTTGGTCGCGTTAACAAACGAGGAGTACCAATGAACGCGCTAGTGATTACGCTAGCAGTATCTGCTCTAACGTTACTTTCAGGATTCTTTGCTGCAGAAACGGTTTTTGTGTGGCTCTTATCCCTTGCAGGGTTTGGGGCACAAGTAGGTTGGATTGCAATTACAGGTTCATATCTAGGATTTCGTAGGAAGTATCTACGAGAAGGTGGAAAGGTAGAAGACCTAAAGTTTCGAACACCGCTTTATCCGTTCCTCCCGATCCTAGCATTCATTACAAACTGCTTAGTCATCATTAGCTTAGCGTTTGACCCGGAACAGCGGATTGCCCTATATCTAGGTGTTGGATGCTCGATTGCTTGTTATGTGTACTACTATTTTAAAATGAAAAAGGTGTCATGGGGACAAGATGAGCCACAAGAAATACAACTGCAAAGAAATAAAAAAATGATGCTATAAACGAAAAGAGGGTGCTCCTAGGAACACCCTCTTTTTATTTATTTGATCAGGTTTGCAGAATTCTTTTGGAAGTCTACATCTTTATAATAGCTGTTTTTAACTAAAATATTTGGCCCTAAACATTGAACTTGTGGGCAGTGACAGCTAAGTTCTTTAGAGGTTTGTGACTGCTGCCAACGATCAAATGATTCTTGAAGCGGCGTGTCTTTAATATTTCCAAGAGGCGGTGTATCACCAAAATCTGTGACGATCACATCACCGTTAAAAATATTTACGTTTAAACGTGAACGACCGTCTGGATCATTACGAACCGTTACATTTTTGCTTGCATAAAGTCGTTTTAATAAATCAAGATCTTCTTGCGTTTGGCTACATGCGTAAAACGGAAGTGTTCCAAATAACATCCACGTTTTCTCATCGCGAATATCTAGTAGGTGATGAATGGCACTGCGCATCTCTTCTAAGCTTAGTGTTTCAAGCGTACTAGCGAAATCACTGGGGTACATAGGGTGAACTTCATGACGCTGACATTTCATTTCATCAACGATTTGACGATGAATTTTCTCCATGTGTGGAAGTGTGCGTTTGTTGAGCATCGTTTCTGCTGATACCATGACACCCGCTTCTGTCAAAGCACGGCTGTTTTCAATCATACGATCAAAATATTTAGCCCGTTGTTCAACGGTCGGTTTTCGATCCATCATCGCAAAACCACCCTCAACAAAATCATCCATCGTTCCCCAGTTATGAGAAATATGTAAAACGTCTAAATAAGGAACAATTAGTTCATAACGAGAAAGATCAAGTGTGAGGTTGGAGTTAATCTGTGTACGTACCCCTCGTTCACGAGCATATTTCAGTAAAGGAACTACATAGTTTTTAACAGATGAAAGGGAAAGCATTGGTTCTCCCCCAGTAATACTTAAAGAACGTAATGTAGGAATTTCTTCTAAACGTTTTAATAACAGCTCAATTGGCAGGGCATTTGGATCTTTTGGTTGTAGTGTGTAACCAACCGCACAATGCTCACAGCGCATGTTGCAAAGAGTTGTTGTTGTAAACTCAATGTTAGTAAGTGTCGGCTTGCCGTACTGCTTCATATCTAAATAAGCTTCCCACGGATCGAATGACGTGGTAATTCGTTCTAAGGTCTTCATAAAAAACTCCTTTGAATCAAAATGTAGGGTCGTTTTCTGTAAAAATGGAAAATCAACCAATATAAACACACTAGGAACTATTATGAATTTTATTAGAGTTAGTTGTCAATTATGAAATGATTGGTTACGATAAGAAGCGAAGGGAGCGATCAACGATGGGAAATTCTATTCATGATAAAGAAAAACAGGTAGATTATTTGAAAAATCGTTTAAATATGTTTTTAAATGTTCTTGAATCCATGGAGCCTGAAGATGCAGGTGTTGAGGATATTGACCGCTTAATCGAAATGATTGATGATTTGGAATTTAAATATGAGCAGTTTAAAAAGGATTGGAAATAAAGCTCTCGCTGTGAGAGCTTTTTCTTTTTTCTCTTTTAACTGAATTTTTAAAGGAGTATAATGCATTATAGAAGGACCGGTGTGCAAGGTAAACAGTGATTTTACTCGCACTGACTCTACATATTGATAGAAAAGAAAGCGATTTCTAAAAATGCTATATGCTTGGTCGCTAATAATGCTAGGGGATTAGGGAGGAAACGATGATGGAACAACTAAAAGAAAGTTTATATCAATTAATTGTCGAAACATCAACGAACTTACCAAAAGATGTACGAAGAGCAATTGCGAAAGCAAAAACACGTGAAAATTCAGGAACTCGTGCAGCGATGTCACTTGCTACGATTACAGAAAATATCCAAATGGCAGATGAGAATGTGTCACCAATTTGCCAAGATACAGGTATGCCTACATTCAAAATTTATACGCCTGTAGGAGTGAATCAATTAAAAATCAAGGACGCTATTTATTGGGCAATCGTAGAAGCAACTAAGCACGGAAAGCTTCGTCCAAACTCCGTTGATTCATTAACAGGAGAAAATAGTGGAAACAATCTCGGAGAAGGAAACCCTGTTATTAAGTTCGAGCAATGGGAAAACGACTACATTGATGTGCGCTTAATTTTAAAAGGCGGCGGATGTGAAAACAAAAACATTCAGTATAGCCTTCCGTGTGAAGTTGAAGGGTTAGGACGTGCTGGTCGTGACTTGGATGGAATTCGTAAGTGTATTTTACATTCCGTATACCAAGCACAAGGACAAGGCTGTAGTGCAGGTGTCATCGGTGTCGGCATCGGTGGAGATCGCACATCTGGCTATGAACTTGCAAAAGCACAGCTGTTCAGAAGCCTTGATGATGAAAATCCAAATGAGCAATTACGTGAATTAGAAGAATACATTGTTGAAAATGCGAACAAGCTTGGAATTGGAACAATGGGATTCGGTGGTGAAACAACGCTTCTTGGTTGTAAAGTCGGCACAATTCACCGTATTCCAGCAAGCTTCTTCGTTTCAGTTGCATATAACTGCTGGGCTTATCGCCGTTTAGGAGTAAAATTAAATCCTGATACGGGTGAAATTCAAGAGTGGCTCTATCAAGAAGGTGAAGAAGTTACGTTCCCGAAAGAAGCTGAAAAAGAAGAAGAAAAAGTAGAAAATCAAACAAAAGAAGTGGTTCTACAAGCGCCAATTTCTGAAGAGCAAATTCGTGAGTTAAAAGTGGGCGACGTTGTACGTATTACTGGGATGATGTACACAGGTCGCGATGCGATTCATAAATACTTGAGCGATCATGACTGTGAAGTAGATCTAAATGGTCAAATTATTTATCACTGTGGCCCAGTAATGTTAAAAGATGAAGACGAAAAATGGCACGTTGCTGCCGCTGGCCCTACGACAAGTATTCGTGAAGAGCCTTATCAAGGGGATATCATGAAGAAATTTGGTATTCGTGCAGTAATGGGTAAAGGCGGAATGGGACCAAAAACGCTCGCAGCATTAAAAGAGCATGGTGGCGTATATTTAAATGCCATTGGTGGTGCAGCTCAATACTATGCAGAATGTGTACAAGCGGTTGAAGGTGTGAACTATACACAGTTCGGAATTCCAGAAGCAATGTGGCATCTTCGCGTGAAAGATTTCACTGCTGTTGTCACGATGGATTCGCATGGTAATAGCCTACATCAAGATGTAGACAAATCATCGCTTGAAAAGCTTGCTCAATTCAAAGAGCCTGTATTTAAATAAACGTTTGTTTAGAAAGCCAGCCTTCTTGTAAGGTTGGCTTTTTTGGTAGAAAAATGAATAAGAATGGAAAACAATGCATCGCATGAACTCATACATGTCACAAAAAATAAAAGGAGAAAGGAGTAGAGCTGATGAAAAAACTTTTCTTTGCAATTACTGCTCTTCTTTTAATTAATGGGGGCATGTTTTTAGAAGCGTACGGTGCTTCTTCCAATACGCCGATCCACTGGGGATTCAGCAAAAGTAAAAATCATGAGCCAGCTTCAGCAGGAGCAGCTTATGATCAGTTATTAAAAAAGCATGATTCATTTTATATCGGACATACGACCGAAAAACATATTTACTTAACATTTGATAATGGGTATGAAAATGGATACACCGAAAAAGTATTAAATGTACTTAAGAAAAAGAAGGTGCCAGCTGCCTTTTTTGTTACGGGTCATTATTTGACCGATCAGCCCGAACTTGTAAAAAGAATGGCGAGCGAGGGTCATATTGTTGGAAATCATTCATGGCATCATCCTGATTTGACAACCGTAGATGATACAAAACTAAAAGAAGAATTGCAGCGTGTCAAAACAGAATATACAAAATTAACGGGTAAAAAAGATATGAAGTATTTACGGCCACCAAGAGGAATATTCAGTGATCGAGTACTTGGTCTTGCGAAAGATGAAGGATACACAACGGTGTTTTGGTCGTTAGCTTTTGTCGATTGGAAAACCGATCAACAAAAGGGATGGCGCTATTCGTACGATAATATTATGGCACAAATTCATCCAGGAGCGATTTTATTGCTTCATACTGTTTCAAGCGACAACGCAGAAGCGTTGGGGAAATCAATCGATGACCTTCGAAAACAAGGGTATGAATTCCGAAGCTTGGATGAATACATGCTTAAAGAAACACAACATATGAATTCCATGATTTTAGAACCAAAGTAGATTTTAGGCAGCTCTCATTTTAAAAAGAGCTGTCTTTTTCGTGTTATAATGAGGATAAAATGTTCGGAGGTTGAACACAATGTTGAGAACAAAGATCGTGGTTCCCCCACCGTATGATTTTGGGGCTGTGATGGACCGTTTATCATTAGATTCGTTAAATCGTGTAGAGATCGAACAGAACACCATTTTTGTTCCGATTGTAATAGATGATAGAAATATCTCGGTGAAGATTAAAAGCACGGGAACAATTGACTCCCCTGCATTTGAAATTGATATTTTAGACGAAGCGGATGAAGTCACGGTGTTAGAGGAGCTAAAGCGCCTGTTTCAATGGAATGAATTACTTCCCACGATTCACGACCACTTTGCTTCAACAAACCTGCGTTCACTGTTTCAAGAGCACCGGGGTACACCTCTAGTATTGGAGTTTGATTTTTTTCGCTGTCTTCTCAAATCCATTATTCATCAGCAGCTTAGCCTAAAGGTTGCTCATCGTTTGACAGATCGATTTGTCAAAACGTACGGAGTAGAGCATAATGGAGTGTGGTTTTATCCGTCACCAGACCGCTTATGTTCCTTAAACTATGAAGAGCTAAAGGAGCTAGGTTTAAGTACGAGAAAAAGTGAGTACATCATAGATATCTCAAAAGCGATTGTGTCAGGAGAACTTGACCTTTCATCACTACGAAATCAATCAGATGAAGAGGTAATTCAAACATTAGTAAAAATTAGAGGAATTGGGCCGTGGACGGCGCAAAACTTTTTAATGTTCGCTTTAGGGAGACTGAACATGTTTCCAAAAGCTGATATAGGTCTACAAAACGCGATTCGCAACCTTTTTAACTTAAGTGCGAAGCCAACACTAGACGAAATGGAGTCGCTCAGCAAAGAGTGGCAGCCATATGCAAGCTATGCTTCTCTTTATTTATGGAGAAGCATCGAATAAAAAAGAGTAAAACGGAGTTGTCACGATGAATATAAAAACAGAAGTGAAAATAAAAAAGGGACAAGAGTTTTTAATTACGATTAAACGCTTGGGCATTAACGGAGAGGGTGTCGGTTATTACAAGCGTCACGTCGTGTTTGTTCCTGGTGCTTTGCCGACAGAAGAGGTAGTCGTTGAGGTAACCAATACACACCCAAAATTTGCAGAGGCAAAAATTAAAAAAATTAAAAAGAAATCTCCGCAAAGGGTCAACGCTCCTTGCCCGATCTACGAATTATGTGGAGGCTGTCAGCTGCAGCATCTTCAATATCCGTCCCAATTAGACGCGAAGCGAGATATTGTTCTTCAAGCTTTTGAGCGCCATACGCGTTTCAATGAGATCGGACATAAAATCAAGAAGACAATTGGTATGGAAGATCCGTGGCACTACCGAAACAAAGCACAGTTTCAAGTGGGGCTAAAGGATAATAAAGTGATTGCCGGCTTATACAGTGCAAACTCACATCGTCTTATTAATATTGAAAACTGCATCGTGCAGCATCAAGTGACGACAAAAGTAATGAATACAGTAAAACAAATTTTACAAGACCTGAAAATCTCTGTTTATGATGAGAAAAAACGCACAGGAGTAATTCGTACGCTTGTTATCCGCGAAGGTTTTCAAACGGGTGAAGTACAGCTAGTCTTTATTACAGGGCAAAAAGAGATTCCTCGTCAGCAATTACTAGTTGAGGAAGTAAAGCGCCGTCTTCCACAGGTAAAATCAATTGTTCAAAATATCAACAACCGTAAAACATCGCTCATCTTTGGGGATGAAACGTTTACGCTTGATGGAAAAGACGTTATTCAGGAAACGCTCGGAGATCTATCCTTTGAACTCTCTGCCCGCGCATTCTTCCAGCTAAACCCTACCCAAACAGTTAAGCTTTACAATGAGGTAAAGCAGGCAGCTGCTTTAACAGGAGAAGACCGCATCGTAGACGCCTACTGTGGTGTTGGGACGATCGGCTTGTGGCTTGCAGATGGTGCAAAAGAAATTCGCGGAATGGATACGATTAAGGAATCAATTACCGATGCGAATGAGAATGCACAAAAGCATGGATTTAAAAATGCTAGCTATGTAGCAGGAAAAGCAGAGTACTGGCTACCACGCTGGGTGAAAGAAGGATGGAAGCCAGACGTTATTGTAGTCGATCCTCCGCGTACAGGCTGTGACCGTCAGCTGTTGGAGACGATGCTAAAAGTGAAGCCGAAAAAAATTGTGTACGTATCGTGTAACCCGTCTACTCTTGCAAAAGATATCGATAAGCTGTCTAAATTCTACGATGTAGAATACATTCAGCCAGTTGACATGTTCCCACATACGGCTCATGTTGAAACGGTAACGAAGCTAGTGAGAAAGATGTAACCCGAAGAGGAGTTTATACAACTCCTCTTTCTTTGTGCTGTTCAAGTTGTTTTGCTTTTCCTCATAAACGGGGATTTATATACTAGATTGGTGCAAATTAAATCAAAAGAACGATCGGTGGAAGGAGCTTAGGTGAATTGAAAAAAGGGCGTTGGAGCTTGCAGCTCACTATTATGCTTTTAGTATGCGGGGTCGTGGCGTTTTCTTTATTTATTACAGATATTTTAGTGAGTCGCACCACCGCAGATATTATTCAAAAACGAGAAGGAGAAAAAGCCCAGAGCATTGGCCGAACGGTTGCGATGACGCCAGTTGTTATTCAAGCTCTTTCACAGCAGCAGCCTAACAACGGTGTTCAGCGTTTTGCTAGCCAAATTAAAAAAACGACAGGAGTAGAATTTATTGTCGTAATGGACAATAAAGGGATACGTCTTTCACACCCTGACCCACGTAAAATAGGCAAAAAGTTTGTTGGAGGAGATCAAAAGGCGGTTCTACGTGGAAAAGAGCATATCTCCATTTCAAAAGGAACGCTTGGTACATCACTGCGCTCGTTTACACCTGTATATGACGAAAAGGGAAAGCAGGTAGGAGCAGTATCTGTAGGTATTTCCCTTGAGAAAGTTCATGTAGCAGTGGCCAGAAGTCGCTCTAATATTTATACAGGGACGTTAGTGGGGATTTTAGTTGGGGTGATTGGTGCTGTCCTGCTAGCTCGTTACATAAAAAAGATTCTATTTGGACTTGAGCCTGCGCAAATTTCAAAAGTACTGGAAGAACGAAGTGCTATCTTGCAATCAGCTCATGAAGGAATTATTGCGGTTGATCAGCATTCTACGATTACTCTTGTAAATCGTGCGGCAGCTAAAATCCTTTCTAAGGCAGGTGTCGACCACACCAATTTTATAGGTAAAAAAATTGATGATATTATTCCAGGTTCAAATCTCAAAAATATTTTGGTTCATGGACAAGAGGAGCTAGGAACAGAGCAAGATGTGAAGGGAATTGTGTTAGTTGTTAACCGTGTTCCAATTATCGTGAAAGGTCAAATTGTCGGTGCTTTATCTACATTTCGTGATAAAACAGAGATCCATCAAATGGCTGTTCAGCTTACAGGAGTGCGGTTGTATGCCGATGCGCTTCGGGCGCAGTCACATGAGTTTATGAATAAGCTACATGTTATTCTCGGAATGGTGCATATGAAAAAATATGATCAGCTGGACCTTTATATAAATGAATTAGCTGACCATCGTAAAAACGAAACAAACTTTATTACCAAAATGATCAAAGATCCTGTGTTAGCAGGATTTCTAACGGGAAAATTAAGTTATGCCCGTGAAGAAGGCGTCAAAATGACGATTAAAATGGAGTATCCCTTACCGCCTCCAAGCGATACAGACGTTACACATGAGCTCATTACCATTATTGGAAATCTAATTGAAAACGCGGTGGATGCCTTAAATGGTCATGCAATTAAACGAATTGAGGTTGAATTTGATTACGCGGATGAAATCTTAAGTGTAGACGTAACAGACAACGGATCTGGTATTACGAAAGAACAGTTAAATCATATTTTTCAAAAAGGATATTCAACAAAAGGGGAAAATAGAGGAATTGGCCTGTATCTAGTACAACAAAGTCTTGATAAACTAAACGGAGAAATAGAAATATCATCGACGAAAGGACAAGGAACTCGAATCGCGATTTACGTACCCTATATAGCAAAGGAGATATCGGATGAATAAGGTCATGATTGTAGAAGATGATCCAATGGTTGCGGAATTTAACAAACGATATTTAGAGAAGATTGATGATTTCGAGTTGGTTGCAACTTGTTCCTCTGTGGATGAGGCAATATTCATTTTAAACGAAAAGAAAGTTGAGCTCATTTTATTGGATATTTTTATGCCGGGGAAAAATGGGCTAGAATTACTTTCCTATATACGAGAGAACGATATGAAGGTGGATGTGATCGTCATTTCTGCTGCTTCTGATACAGAGCGCATTCAGAAAGCGTTAAGACTTGGAGCAGTCGATTATTTGATTAAGCCATTTGAATTTGAGCGCTTTAGTGCTGCGTTAACAGCTTACTATAAGAAAAATACTTTTTTACAATCCGCTGATCATATTAACCAAGAGCAATTAGATGAACGCATTTTACATAATGAAGAGAAAGCCCTCCCTGAAGAATTACCAAAAGGTCTATCACAGGACACATTAAAACTGGTATGGGATGCGGTACAGGAAATGAAATCTCATTCATTTTCGACAGAAGAGATTGTGAATATAACAGGGATTTCACGCGTATCTGTACGGAAATATTTAAAGTTCCTCAAGCATATTGATGTGGTAGATGTAAAAGTTCATTATGGAAATATTGGGCGTCCTATTTCACAGCACAAAATTAATGAGTCCAAGACTCATCATATTCAGCAATATTTGTAAGCAGCGAAACCACTGCTTACTTTTTTTAATTACAAAAGTCTGTCTCTAAATTAAATAAGCTAGTCATCGAGAAAATGCAGGATTACTATAGAGGAGGAAAAGAGATAACCAATTAATTGGTGATTTTACCTAGGTTTTATTTAAGAACACAGAACAAAAGTATTCATGGTGTTAGATGATGCTTTTACACACGGTAGCCGTTAAATCTGAAGTATCGTCATTTGCTTTGCATTGACATATGAAGGTCTAGGCTTTTTTTAATGTCATTTCATTAATACGCTTTGTACAATCAATATATTTTTAAATTAGGAAGAAGGAACGTTTATGAATACAGTTTTCATGACAGAAAAAGATGTATTAAAAACAAATTTAAAAGGGAAAGAAGTTCTTCTCAACCCATTCCTAAATAAGGGTGTAGCTTTTTCAAAAGAAGAACGAAAAGAACTTGGGCTTCAGGGTCTACTGCCTTCTAACGTATTAACTCTTGAAGAGCAAGCAACAAGAGCTTACGCACAGTTCAAAGATCAGCATAACCCAATTCGCAAAAACGGTCTTTTATACGATTTATTCAATCGTAACGTTGTATTATTTTACCGACTATTAAAAGATCATTTGCGCGAAATGCTTCCAATTATCTACACACCAACGGTAGGGGAAGCAATCCAAAAATATTCTCATGAATATCATCGTCCAGGTGGACTATATCTATCCATCGACAGCATGGATGAAATGGAAGAAACATTCAAAAACCTTGGATACAGCGAAGATGACATTGATTTAGTCGTTGTAACGGATTCAGAAAGTATTCTAGGAATTGGTGACCAAGGGGTAGGCGGTATTAATATCGCAATCGGTAAATTAGCTGTTTACACAGCAGCTGCTGGTATTGATCCTAGCCGTGTCCTTCCTGTTGTTTTAGACGTTGGAACAAACAACGAAAAACTAATTCAAGATCCATTATATATCGGAAACAAATTTGATCGTGTACGCGGTGAAAAATACGATGAGTTCATCGATCTATTCGTATCACATGCACGTAGCTTCTTCCCAGAAGTTCTAATCCATTGGGAAGACTTAGGAAACGTTAATGCACGTAACATCATCAACAAATATGGAAAAGAAATTCTTACATTTAATGATGATATTCAAGGAACAGGTGCTGTTACACTTGCAGGAATCATGTCTGCACTACAAGTAACAGGTATTCCTCTTTCTGAACAACGTATCGTTGTATTTGGACCAGGGGCAGCTGGTATCGGGAACGCCGATCAAATTGTTGATGCAATGGTTCTAGAAGGCGTGTCAACAGAAGACGCGTACAATAAATTCTGGGCTGTAGATTACCGAGGATTACTAACGGATGAAGTTTCAGACGTATTCCCGTTCCAACAGCCATATACACGAAATGCAGAAGAAGTAAAAGATTGGGCACGTAATGAAGAAGGAATCATTCCTTTAGCAGAAGTGATTAAACAGGTTAAACCACATATCTTAATTGGTACGTCTGGACAAGCTGGTGCCTTCTCTGAAGAGATCGTAAAAGAAATGGCGAAGCACGTTGAACGTCCAATTATTATGCCAATGTCAAATCCAACACCGTTAGCAGAAGCTGTACCAGCAGATCTTCTTGAATGGACAGATGGAAAAGCGCTTATTGCGACAGGAAGTCCATTTGATGACATCACATACAACGGTGTAACGTATGAAATTGGTCAATCAAATAATGCATTTGTTTTCCCAGGGCTTGGTCTAGGTGCAATTGTAGCGAAGGCGAAAGTTATTTCAAACGGTATGCTAGCAGCGGCAGCACATGCAGTAGCAGATATTTCTGACAGCAGCTTCCCTGGTGCATCGTTGTTACCTTCTATCGATCAACTAGAAGAAGTATCAAAAGCCGTAGCCGTAGCTGTTGCAAAAGCAGCGATTGAAGAAGGTGTAGCTCAGGAAAACATCGAGGATATCGAACAAGCTATTACAAATGCTATGTGGAAACCAGAATATAAAATCATTGAACGTGCTTAATAATAGACGTTGATTTTTTAATGATGGTTTAAAGGAGTGCCATAAAGGTATTCCTTTAAGCCTTCTTATTTGTACAGGAATTTTTGGAGAAAGAGAAGTGCTTTGGAAATGAGTATTGGAAGTATATTTTTAACGTTAATCCCTATCTTTTTTACAATTATTTTAGGATATTTAGGTGGGTATTTTAAAGTATTTAACGCAGACGCATCAAAAGGATTGAACACGTTAGTGACAAAGTTTGCCTTACCGGCACATTTGTTCATCGGAATTACAACGACGAAAAAGCAAACGCTAATTGATCAATGGTCATTCTTCTTAACGATGACAATTTGTATTATTGGCTTTTATATCATTTTATTAATTATTGCTCGTACAATCTTTAAATATGATCTAACATCAGCATCAATGTTCTCTCTTAATTCAACGCAGCCAGCATTTGCGTTTATGGGAATTTCCGTACTAGGGAGCTTGTTCGGAGCTCAAGAAGTCGCTATTCCAATTGCCATTACTGGTATCGTTGTAAATGCTTTATTAGATCCATTAGCTACAATCGTTGGTACAATTGGTTCTAAAGAAAAATCAGACGAGAAATCAAACACATTAGGTATCATTCTACATGGTCTTAGTGAACCGCTTGCTTGTATTCCGTTACTAGCAGTTGTTGTTACACTATTAGGCTTCCAAGCGCCTGATATTTTAAAAACAACATTAGACCAAATCGGATCTGTTACATCTGGTGTTGCGTTATTTGCAGTAGGGGTAACAGTTGGAATTCGCAAAATTAACCTTCGAGGTGTTGCGATTGGAATTTCACTACTAAAAGTGGTTGTTGTTCCATTATTCATGGTTCTTGTTGCACATTTAGTAGGACTAAACCATGCTGATACAGTTAAAGCGATTTTACTTGTTGCGTTCCCAGGTTCAGCAGTAGCTGCAATGATCTCAACACGCTTTGATTCATTATCAACCGAAACAGCTTCTTCATTCGTATTGAGTACGGTTTTATCACTAATTTCATTACCAATTTATATTTCAATTTTAATGTAATTGTCCATAAATCCTTCCTCGGCCTTGAGGGAGGATTTTTTTGAAGAAATAAGTTTGTTAATTACTTCACAAACTTATTATAACGAATTTAAAACCGTAGGAAAAGAGGTGTGAGGGGAGTGTTCGAAAATGTTCACAATTACAAAAAATACCATTTTGATCAAAGGTGATGAATTTGTCAAGTGGGCACTTATTAACACCAATGTGGATAACGGAAATCTTGATATCATAGGATATTCACAGATTTATCCACATTATCCACAGATTTTTCAGAAAAATACGAATTAATTATCCACGATCTCTTTAAACAGTAGAGGACGATTGAAAGAGGTTTCACAGGGTTATCCACATTATTCACAGATCTGTGGATAAAATGTGTGTATATAAAAAAAATTAAGAAAATTTTCGACAAAAAGGGAAATAAATAGAGAATGTCTGTCATATGTTTAAATAGACAAACATTCTCTACGCAGAAGTCATTAAAACTGTGGTTTTTTAATATCAAAGCCACCAGCACGATCAGCCATTTTAAATTCGCGGGCATATGTAACTTCCTGTGCACGTCTTAATGTGCTCTTTGTTTGATCACTTTTTTTACGAGTGCTACTCATCGTATTCTACCTCCAGTTATAAAATGATGATCCAATCTTTCTAGTTTTTCCATTGAACATTTCTTTTAAACAAATCATCTACTCTTAAGGCAGCAAAAGCCACGCCGAGAACGGCGTGGCTTTACGAATAATTATGCTTCTTTTAAGTGATCTTCCTGAGTTTCCTGCTGTTCTGTACGAAGTAGGTGTAACGTGTAGAGGTCTTTTGAAATCTCATACAAGTTATATACTTCTTCAGGCTGATTAATTTGGTCATACAGGCTTTTGTGCGTATCGTTTGCAAGTGTAACGTACGGCAATTTCTCAGCCGCTTTTGCAGAGCGAATATTTACTTTGCGAATACGCATGAAGATTCGTTCGATGCCTAGCTCGTAAAACAGTTCGTTGAAGAACACTTCTTTTGCTGGCTGATTATAGCCTTTTCCATGATACGGCTTTCCTAGCCAAGTACCTAAAAACCCAGCTTGATCCTGTATGTCGTACAAATTAATGGCACCGATCGGATTTCCCCATTCGTCCGTAATCGTACGGGAAATGAGTTCACCATGTTCTTCGGCTTCCATTAGTTGTTTTGTTGTAAATAGGTATTCTTCATAAGAATGGGCTTTATGGCGAACAAAAGGGAAGACATCAGGGTGCACCATTAGTTCGTATAAAGCGTGGCAGTCTTGAAGGTCTCGTTTTTTTAACATAGCTTTTCCCCCTCGGACAGGGGCAGACCTAAGAACACGTTGGCCCCACCCCTCGAAATTTTTTGGTTGTGCATAAAAAATTTCGGGGTGGGAATCGAACCCACTAGAACCAGAAAACTGGTGGCGCACCATTTGCCTTCCCATTTCAGTCAACAATTAGCTTGAAAATCAGCATTTATATAAAATTGTGAATTCATTTAATTATCTCATACAAAAAGTATCATACTAAAAAAAAACCAAAAAGAAAATAGGTAATTTATTAATTTTTTTTAAATAAAATTTTTCCAGCAACCATTGTCAGAATAGGCTTTCCAAGGTAGTGAAATGGATGGTGTGTCCAGAGGACTAAATCAGCATCTTTTCCGGTTTCTAGGCTGCCTAATGAACGATCGATGCCTAGATTTCGAGCGGGATTAATCGTGATTGCTTCTAGCGCACGATTCTCATCAAATCCCTCACGAACCGCAATGGAGGCACATATATTTAAATATTGAATAGGGGTATAAGGGTGATCGGTGGTAATGGACACTTCCACGCCTTGATCAGCCAGAGTTTGATACGTTGTCCAGCTTTTGTTTTTTAACTCCACCTTCGATCGCCGCGTCAAAGTAGGTCCCACGCTAACCTTCAGATTGCGTCCACCTAGTTCCTCAGCAATCAAATGTCCCTCTGTGCAATGTTCAATACGGATGTCTAAGTCAAATTCTTCTCCGAATCGAACGGCTGACATAATATCATCAGCGCGATGTGCGTGAATTCGAACTGGAATTTGCTTGGTCAGGGCTTGGACAAGTGGCTTTACGCGTATGTCATCCACATTATCTGCATGCTTGGCTTGATAAAATGCTTCTCTCAGCATCCCCATAATGCCCATTCGTGTAATAGAGTCTTTATTTCCTTGACTGTGAATCCGCTTTGGATTTTCTCCTAATGCCACTTTTAGACCAGCAGTTTCGCGAACTAACATTTTTGAAATGTTCTTACCATGAGTCTTGATAACAGATGTGGTCCCACCGATAACATTGGCACTACCAGGCATAATGTGGACAGTCGTAATCCCATACTGAATGGCGTCTTGAAAGCCTGAATCAAGAGGATGAACGCTATCCAAAGCTCGAATGTGAGGGGTAAGTGGTTCGACCGTTTCGTTTGCGTCGTTTCCTGCCCATCCCGTCCCTTCATCGTACAGACCTAAGTGGGTATGAACATCAATAAACCCAGGAAGTAAATATTGCCCCCCACATTCAATAACATGCACGCCGTTTTCAGGAAGAATATTTTCTGCCATCCTACTAATTCTTCCATTCTCTACGAGCAAATCATGATTAAAAAGGGGAGGGGTAGTGATAGGATAGATGGTCGCATTTTTAAATAATACTTTTTCCATAACAAACTCCTATTCTAAATAGCTGCTTATAGTAGATCTTTCAGTGCTTCATCAATATTATTATATGCAAAATTGTAATGATGTTCACCCAACTTTTGCGGAATTACTTTTTGTCCTTCGAGCACCATCAAACTCATATCTCCTAGAACGATTTTGAGTGCAAAAGAGGGTGCTGGAAGCCAATGAGGACGGTGAATGGCCTGTGAAATTGCTTTGCCCATTTCTTTCATCCGAATCGGATGCGGTGTCGTCACGTTTAACGGTCCTTCAATGTCTTCGTGTTCGATTGCAAATGCAAGAATATGAACGAGATCCTGGATGTGAATCCACGAAACCCATTGCTTTCCTGAACCTAATGTGCCCCCTGCAAATAGTTTGTACGGAAGCACCATAGTTGGAAGTGCTCCTTTATTGCGATCAAGCACAATACCAAATCTAGCAAGAACGGTTCGAATGCCAATGTTCTCAGCCTGCATAGCGGCTTGTTCCCAGGCTTTTACCGTTTGTGCTAAAAAGTCATCCCCACTTGACGCAGAGTAATCGGTAAACGTATCCGTAAGAGACGTACCGTAATAGCCAACAGCGCTCGCATTAATATAAACAGAAGGCTTTTGGTTAAGAGCACCCAAAATACGCACAATTTCAGTCGTTGTTTCTAAACGGCTGCTTAAAATTGCTTTCTTTCGCTCCTCAGTCCAACGACCGCTGTTCAGTGAAACTCCTGCGAGATTAATCACGGCATCTGCGCCCTCTACTTCATGCTCTGGATAGCTGTCTGTTTTCATCCACTCAATATAAGAGAGATTTGGATCGTGCTTTGGTTTGTTGGCATTTCGCGTTAAAATTGCCACCGTGTGACCTTGCTGTAAAAAGTGTTTAGTGAGGGCAGAGCCTACCAGTCCTGTGCCTCCTGCAATAACAATCTTCATATAGAAACATCCTTTCTTTGCTATCTCATAGTATTATCTTGTATTTACACGGGTATATCATTCATTAAACCATTCGTGTTTTCAAAGCCAGTTCTACAGCATCTTCTTTCTAGCATAGACGCTTTGATTTAATGAGTGGGACGAATCTATAGTATAATTTTAAAGGATCATCATTTTTTCTAAAGGAGGGGATGTTAAGATGCCAAAAATCACAAAGATTACGACACAAAAAAACAACAGTGAACGATACAATGTGTACATTGATCAGGGAAAAGGCGAAGAATTTGGCTTTGGTGTAGATGAGTACGTATTAGCCAAATTTCAGCTTCGCAAAGGACAAGAACTATCAAGTACAGAACTAACAACCATTCTCCATGAAGATACGATTAAGAAGTCATATAACATGAGTCTTGCATTTTTAGCTCACCGAATGAGGTCTACAAAAGAAGTGTATACGTATCTGATCAAAAAAGAACTAGAACCAGAAGTTGCAAATGCAGTTATCGCGATGCTAAATGAACGTAAGTACCTAAACGATTTGGAGTTTGCTAAAGCATACGTCAATACGCAGGTGAATACAACAATCAAAGGCCCAAACCTCATTCGCCAAGAATTAATTGAAAAAGGAATATCGGAAGCGGATATTTCAACGAGCCTGCAATCGTTTGACAGTGAGCAACAGCTTGAAGCAGCGGGAAAATATGCGACAAAATTAGATCAAAAGTATAAAAAGCTTGCTCCGATGATGAAAAAGCAAAAAATTCAGCTTGCCCTAACTCAAAAAGGCTATGCTCATCCTTTAATCAATCGTTTGTTTGAAACGTTTGAACTTACAGATGATGAAGATCAACAGCTAGAGGCCATTCGTTATCAAGGAATGAAAGCACACAGAAGATACCAAAAGTATGAAGGTTGGGAATATGAAAGTAAAATGAAACAAAGCCTGTACCGAAAAGGTTTCTCTATGGATCAAATTCAAGCTTTTCTCGAAGCTTTAAAAGAAGAAGAATAAATAAAGCACGGCATCGTCCGCGCTTTATTTTTTATGATTCAATGACAATCTCTAATTCCTTTTGTCTGTTGTAGATTTCCTCTGCAACAATCGCAGGATCTTTCAGGCGACTGCGGTCTTTAATATGATCCGTTTCGTCCCAAAATGGTGTGGCCATCCCTCCCATATATGCCCCGCTAATGTGGAGAGCAGAACCTTCGTATTCCTTTTGCAGACTTTCTGTAAAGCCTCTTACAGCAAATTTACTCGCTACATAAACAGATTCGTTTACTTTCCCGCGTAGCCCTGCCGTAGAAATAATGTTCAGGATCGTCGCTTCCGGACGTGTAAGTAAGTGGGGGATGAGCTCCTGGCACATAAAAATCGTCCCTTTTACATTCGTATCAATCATTTCATTAATATTATGTTCGGACAGATCAATGAAAGGTCCAAAGTATCCCACGCCTGCGTTATTCACGAGGACGTCAATCGATGTAATACTGATTACCTCTGAAATAGCTTGTTTAATACTTGCGAAATTTTTAACATCCATTTCGATGGTATGAACGCTTTTGGTAAAATGCAGAAGTTCTTCTTTTACGGCCGCTAATTTTGTCCCATCACGACCTGTAATTACGACATTATACTGATTCTTCGCATATAAAAGAGCTAATTCCTTTCCCAAACCAGTTCCTCCACCAGTAATAAGTACAGTAGGCACATTGATCACTCATTTCTATTTAATATGTAAGGTAAAACGATTACAAAAGTCTCTTTCATTATAATCGAACTTTCTTTTGTTTCAAGGAAGACTAGATTATACTTAAAACTAAGCAAAGGGGGATTTTTACGTGCAAGAGAAACGATATAGCGAAATGACAGATCATGAATTACAACAAGAAATCGCAGTGCTAAACGAAAAAGCAAAAAAAGCCGAACAGCTTGGTATGGTGAACGAATTTGCCGTTTTAGAGCGTAAAATGACGATGGCAAAAGCCTATTTACTAGACCCAGAACAATTTCATCCTGGAAACGTCTATGAAATTGAGGGAGCGCCAGGTCATTACTTTAAAGTAGAATACTTAAACGGAGTATTTGCTTGGGGCTTTCGAGTGGGCGGGGAGCTGGCTGAAGAAGCTTTGCCTATTTCCATGCTGAAAAAATAAGTAAGAAAAGCCGCTTCCACAGAGGAAACGGCTTTTTATTAGGCATCAGTACGTTGATTTGAAGCACGCATTCTTTCTTGAGGATGCGTGTTAATCGTTCCATCTGCACGCTTAGAAGCAAATTCAGCTTTTGCACGCGGTTCGCCTTCAAGTTTATTATTCGTTGGATGAATATCTTCTGTGGACTTATTACGCATTGTCACCCACTCCTTTTAAATAAAAAAGCTGTTCACTGATGTGACAACTTACTTTGTGCTATAGTACATACAGAAGCTATGCTGTATGTTAATCATAGTATAGGCTAAAATAAGAGTCCTATGTAAAAGGGTCTCATCATTTAAGTGGAAAGAGAGGGAATAAGTATGGAGGATATTTTTGAGAGGTTAACGAACCAGCTTTTAAGCAAAAATGAATCATTGTCCTATGAGAAAGGGCGTACGTGGGTAGAAATGCTTTGGGGGGACTTTGAAGCAACTTACGCAAAAGCAGGCTATGAATATAAAGGAAGCGAGCTTACTGAAAAAATTGTGACGCAATGGATCCAACAATATGGAGACAAGCTTCATGAAATTCAAACTCGAAATCCAAAATTCAAAAAGCTTCTTGAAGCGGACGATCAGGAGAAGAAACATTAAAGGCGATGAATTCATCATCGCCTTTAATTTGGTAAATATTCTAACTTTTTTCGTAGCTTTTTCTCGCTGAAGATCCATCCTGTATATGAACAAATAATATTTAATTGGTAGTCGAGCTGAACGACCGCTACGAAAGGGTAGTAGCCCTTACTTCTGTAACGGAGGTCAATAAAACGAACTTCAATATGATCGTTGTATTCTTCAACTTCCCATCTGTGAACGGGTGAGAAAGATAAGAAGGCGGACAAATTTTCGTCTACTTTGGCAGCTTCAATAACATCTGTTTTCGGAATTGGAATTTTTTCGAACTCATCGTAAATCACAATTTCATCTTTAAATGCTCTTCCAACATAAAAACGTTCATCTGTTGTAATGGCTAAGTGCCACTGATTGAACCGAAGTGTTGGAGAAATCAGCATTTTAGTGACATTCGGAATTTTTTTGTGAATCGCTTGTTTAACTTGGTGTTGAAGATAAAAACGAATCAGATAGTATCCCAATAATACGATATAAACCCCGATAAATGTGTAAGCAGGATTAGCACCAAGCCCCCAAATTAAAATACCTACTAGATGAGCCACGAAAATGAATGGATCAAATGTGTTAATGACTCCTAGAGCCACCCATTTTTTCGTAAACGGTCGCAGCGCCTGTGTTCCGTATGCGTTAAAGACATCCACGAATACATGGAGAATAACAGACGTGAAGATCCAAGCCCATAGATGTACTAAATTAATATGAGGAAAAATGGCCGACAAAATGAGTAAAATGGGCAATGGCCACAAACAAACGGCTGGAATGGAATGGGTAATCCCACGGTGATTTCGAATATATTTAGCATTATTTTTTAATTTTAAAATCGTATCCAAATCAGGAGCTAACGAACCGGCAATTACTCCAGTCATAACAGCCTGAGCAAGATGGCCATCAGAAGCCACTGTTGGATCTAACGTAGCGAGTCCACCTAATGCGATCCCCATGACAATATGAGTACCTGTATCCAAGGTGTGAACCTCCTTTGAACTTGTATAAAAAAGGAATTTATTCAAACATGCGTTTGCATAAAAAACATGATATCCTTATTACTTGAAACCTATGCAGTAGCTTATCATGGTTTCTCATGATGATATCGAAAACAAATTAGAAAGTAAAGTAATTATATTGCCTATATCTATAGTAATACCTCGGAGGGTAGAACGTGAAACAAAGTGAAGAATTAATTAAAGGTTTTGACGCAGAACAGTTTCAACATGATCTTATATCCTGGTTTGAACGAGAGCAACGTATTCTTCCTTGGCGAGAAGATCAGGACCCATATAAAGTGTGGGTATCTGAAATTATGCTCCAGCAAACACGAGTTGATACAGTCATTCCTTATTTTCATAATTTTATTAGTAAATTTCCGACCATCAAGCATTTAGCAGAAGCGGATGAAGAAGATGTACTGAAAGCCTGGGAGGGTCTCGGTTATTATTCCCGCGCACGAAATCTACAAACAGCCGTTAAAGAAGTGCAAGAAACGTATGGCGGAATTGTTCCTAACACACCACAAGAAATTTCAAAGCTAAAAGGTGTTGGTCCTTATACAACGGGCGCTATTTTAAGTATTGCTTACGGCGTTCCAGAGCCAGCCGTCGATGGAAACGTGATGCGTGTTTTCTCACGTCTGTTGTCCATTTGGGATGATATCGCCAAACCGAAGACAAGAAAATTGTTTGAAGATGTGATTCGTCTTGTAATTTCAAATGAGAACCCATCCTTCTTTAATCAAGGATTAATGGAGCTAGGAGCGCTTATTTGCACACCAACGTCACCGTCATGCTTATTATGTCCTGTAAGGGAGCATTGTCGAGCATTTGATGAGGGAGTACAGGATGAGCTCCCTGTGAAAACGAAGAAAAAAGCAAATCGCATTCTTCATTTAGCAGCAGTCGTTTTAACGGATGAACAAAATCGTGTGCTCATCCATAAACGACCTGAGAAAGGTCTTTTAGCTAATCTATGGGAATTCCCAAATGCTGAGATTGATACCGAAATGAACTTAGATCAAGAACGTCTGCAAATGTATGTAAAAGAAGCGTACGGAGCAGAAGTAACAATTGGTGATTCCTTCGCTACCATTCAGCATATCTTCTCTCATCTGACGTGGAAGATCAACGTGTATGAAGGAAAGATAATTGGTAGCGTTCAAGAAGATGACAAGCTCAAATTGGTAACGTTTGAAGAATTAGAGAAATATGCTCTTCCCGTATCGCATCAAAACATTCTAAAGGCATATCGTTCATACGAATAGAAAGAGTCGCCTTAATGCGACTCCTTTTCTTTTAATCATAAGCAATGTGAGTGCCATGCGTATAATCAGCTTCATTACGCTTTAGGCCACCGCGTGCCTCAATTTCTTTTATGATGCTGCTATGAATGGATTGGCCTTCAGTATTAAGATAAGGCATCATTTGTTGTAAAGAATGATGAAAATAAGCCAGTTCACTGTCTTTCCAATCTGTTTTAGCCATCATGGTTAGTTCAGACATATCTCGTCCTACGTACATGTGGTTACCTCCTTTGAATCTTCATTGAGGGACTCGTCTATAATGGTGAGAGCAGTTTATTTTTTGAAGAAATGTTGAGCTCTATACAGGTAAGTATGTACAATAAGCAAGAAGACAACTTTAGATCGTTACGGTTATTGAAGTTATACATATTGTTAGGAGATGAAAAAATGACGAACAAAGTCGCATTAGTTACAGGAAGTAGTAGAGGAATCGGAAAAGAAATTGCATTACGCTTAGCAAAAGAAGGATATGACATTGTCATCAATTACGCGCGAAGCAAAACAGCTGCTCTAGAAGTAGCGACTGAGATTGAAAGCTATGGTAGAAAAGCACTTGTTGTAAAAGCAAACGTAGGAAAAGTTGATAAAATCAAAGAACTTTTCACAAAAATTGATGAAGAGTTTGGTCGTTTGGACGTATTTGTCAGCAATGCGGCTTCAGGCGTATTACGACCTGTAATGGAGCTTGAAGAATCACATTGGGACTGGACAATGGATATCAACAGCAAAGGCTATTTATTTGCAGCTCAAGAGGCAGCGAAGCGTATGGACAAAAACGGTGGCGGACAAATTGTCACGATTAGCTCACTTGGTTCAATCCGCTACCTAGAAAACTATACAACGGTTGGGGTATCAAAAGCAGCGGTAGAAGCGCTAACGCGTTATTTAGCGATTGAGCTAGCTCCTAAAAATATTCGCGTTAATGCCGTTTCGGGTGGAGCGGTTGATACAGATGCATTAAAGCATTTCCCTAATCGCGAAGATTTATTATCAGATGCGAAGTCACAAACCCCAACAGGACGAATTGTGGAACCGAAAGATATGGCGGATGCTGTGTTATTTTTAATTTCTGAACAAGCTTCTATGATCTGTGGACAAACAATTATTGTCGATGGTGGTCGTTCACTGCTCATGTAATTCGTAAAAAAGTTTGTATAGAGTCATCCTCTGCGGGACAAATTAATTTTCGTGGAGGTGATTACAATGACAAACAAAAACAACAAAACACAATCTGGTACAAACGTACAACACGTGAAACAACAAAACGCTCAAGCTGCTGGTAAATACGGTACTGAGTTCGCTAGCGAAACTAGCGCTCAACACGTAAAACAAGCAAACGCTCAAGCTGAAGCTGGTAAAAACCAAAAATCTGGTAAATACCAAGGCTAATTTCAACTATGATGGCAGGTAATTAACGTTTATCTGCTTTATCTGTAAAAACGCTCTGTATTAATAGGAAGGCTGTGAAGTCTCCGAAAGATACAGGGCGTTTTTTTATAAAACGACAAAACTTGTCTAAAGTCTACATATGTTGTCAAAGGAATGTTTTTTTTAGCAGAGAATTGATAGAGAGATCATGTTTAAAGGGAGGACTAAGAAATTGTCACAACTATTTGATCAGTTAGTATCACAACAGTTAGAGACAATGGATCAATTGCTATTTTTGCAATCGGAGTTAGAAAGATGCCAAAGAATTGAACAAGAATTACAAGACCTGTATGGGCAGTCAGCTCTCGAATCCATTCAGCATGAAATTTCCGGAATGAAAAAGCAACTCAAGGAAATTCAAGAGGTATTTCAACAGCAAACAGAGCAGATCATTCAATCCTATGAACAAGAACGGAATCAAAATGTTTCTTCAACACCGTCATTTTGAAAAAAGATTTAATGAATCAAATATTTTTAAAAATCCATAAAATAGGCATGATAACAAGGAATAGATGAGATAGGTCAATTCAAAAGAGAGGATTTTCCTCCTGAGAATTGACCTATTTGGTTTTAAAATGCTGATGTAATCGTTATAATAATATCTAATAGGCAAAGACGTGCAGTAAAATAGTGGGAAAAATCTTCATAAGGAAGTGTAAAATGAAAGTAGGGGAGTAAAAGTGGGCATTCCGATGTCAGGAGAAACAATACAAATACATAGTTATAAACACAATGGACATATCCATCGAATATGGAATGCTACAACGATATTGAAGGCCACACAAAATTTAGTGATCGGAGCCAATGATCGTACGCTCGTAACAGAGTCTGACGGAAGAACGTGGGTTACGAGAGAGCCGGCAATTTGTTATTTTCATTCTAAATACTGGTTTAATGTAATCGGTATGATTCGGGAAGATGGCATTTATTATTACTGTAATATTAGTTCACCGTTCGTGTATGATGAAGCACTGAAATACATTGACTACGATTTAGATATTAAAGTATTTCCAGACATGACATATGTTGTATTAGACGAAGATGAGTACGAAAAACATCGAAAACAAATGCATTATCCAGAAGTTATTGACCACATTCTACACAGCCACGTTGAAAAATTAAAAAGCTGGATTCGTCAGCGAAAAGGACCATTTGCGCCAGATTTTATTGATATATGGTACGAGCGTTTTTTAATGCATCGTAATTAAGGAACCTGTTGCACCATGTACAACAGGTTCTTGATTTTTGGAACGAGAGGGCGATTTTTCTGAGCAGTATTCGCAGATATTTAACATTTGTAAGGCCATATAGATGGCAAATCTTTGGGACGATTCTAATCGGTCTATTAAAGTTTGGTATTCCGCTTCTTGTTCCTCTTCTATTGAAGTATGTCATTGATGACATTATTGGAGGCAATCTATCAAACGCTGAGAAACTACATCAGCTCTATTGGATTATGGGTGGGACATTCATTATATTTGCCGTTTTACGTCCCCCTATTGAATACTTCCGTCAGTATTATGCACAGTGGGTATCGAGTAAAGTGCTGTATGATATTCGCAGCAAACTGTTTGATCATTTACAGCGATTAAGCTTACGTTTTTACTCAAACACTCGTGCAGGAGAAGTGATCTCACGTATTATTAACGATGTTGAACAAACAAAAACGTTCGTAGTGACAGGACTCATGAATGTCTGGCTCGATACGATGACCATTATCATCTCGATTGTGATCATGTTCACGATGGACGTTCCGCTTACGATTGTTTCGATTATCTTATTTCCTGTCTATGCGTTCTCTGTTAAATACTTCTATGCACGTTTGCGAGATTTAACACGCAAAAGATCTCAAGCCTTAGCTGAAGTACAAGGGCATTTGCATGAACGTGTGCAAGGTATTTCTGTCATTCGAAGCTTTGCAATTGAAGAGCATGAGCAAAAGCGATTTGACAAGCAAAACAATAACTTCCTAACAAAAGCCCTCAATCATACGAGCTGGAACGCTAAAACGTTTGCGGTTGTAAATACCGTTACCGATTTAGCACCGCTTCTTGTTATCGGATATGCGGCTTATGAAGTTATTAATGGACAGATGAAAATCGGAACTATGGTAGCGTTTGTGACTTATATCGATCGTCTGTACAATCCACTGCGTCGCTTAGTCAATTCTTCTACCACGCTTACGCAATCGTTGGCATCGATGGACCGTGTATTTGAATTATTGGACGAGCCTTATGATATCGTTGATAAAAAGGATGCCGTGGAGTGTCAGCAAGTGAAGGGAAGAGTCACTTTTGATGAGGTGACGTTTGCTTATAACGATGACGAACCATCAGTGCTACACGACGTGAATCTAGACGTCCAAGCTGGTCAATCCATTGCCTTTGTGGGAATGAGCGGTGGAGGGAAATCAACACTAATTAGCTTGATTCCACGTTTTTACGACGTCACGTCAGGTCGTATTTTGTTAGATGGAATAGATATCCGTGAATATAAAGCACGTAGTCTTCGAGATAAGATTGGAATGGTTCTTCAAGATTCTCTTTTATTCAGTGAAACGGTCAGGGAAAATATTTTGCTAGGAAAGCCTGATGCAACTGAGGAAGAAGTATATGAAGCAGCTCGTGCAGCTAACGCTCATGATTTCATCCTAGGGCTACCAGAAGGATATGACACGAAAGTCGGAGAACGAGGAGTGAAGCTATCTGGTGGTCAGAAGCAGCGCATTGCGATCGCCAGGGTGTTTTTGAAAAACCCACCAATTCTTGTGTTTGATGAAGCAACGTCTGCGTTAGATTTGGAAAGCGAGCATTTAATTCAAGAGGCGCTTGAACATCTAGCAAAAGATCGAACAACTTTTATCGTAGCGCATCGCTTATCTACGATTACCCACGTTGATAAAATCGTTCTTTTAGAGCATGGGAAAATTGTAGAAACGGGCACTCATGAAGAATTAATGAATAAAAAAGGTCACTATTATGACTTGTTTAACGTCCAACAGTTAGACGTTATGTAAAAAGGTTCCGAGAGGAGCCTTTTTATTTTTTTGGATTGAATAGTCGAATAATGTAAAAAAATCCTCTTTTCTTTTAGAACTAACCACTGTATAATCTTAAAATAAACAATATTCTAAAAATTAAAACATTAGGGAGGTACAACAATGCCTCAAAAGGCCGTGCTTCAAGTTAATAACCTCAAAACTTCCTTTTTCACCGAAGACGGAGAAGTTCCAGCAGTAGATGGAATTAGTTTTACGATTCATGAAGGCGAGATTTTAGGAATTGTAGGCGAATCAGGATGTGGGAAAAGCGTTACCTCGCTCTCAATTATGAAGTTGATTCCTTCACCTCCAGGGAAAATTGTCGAAGGAGAAATTTATTTTAATGAGCAAAATCTCGTCCCCGCCTCAGAAGAGAAAATGAGGCAAATACGCGGAAATGAGATGGCAATGATTTTTCAGGAGCCTATGACCTCGTTAAATCCGCTTTTCACAATTGGCAATCAGCTAACGGAGCCTTTACGAATACATAAGAAATTAACGAAGAAACAAGCGAAAGAACATATCATCAATGTGTTAAAACTTGTTGGACTACCACGTGCAGAAGAACTCATCAATGAATATCCTCACCAGCTATCTGGCGGTATGAGACAACGTGTCATGATTGCAATGGCGTTACTTTGTGACCCCAAATTGTTAATAGCAGATGAACCTACTACCGCTTTAGACGTAACAATTCAAGCACAAATTCTACAGTTAATGAAAAGCTTAAATAAAAAATTAAATACGGCCGTTATGCTCATTACCCACGATTTAGGTGTAGTCGCAGAAGTATGTGACCGCATTGTAGTTATGTATGGTGGGCAAATAGTTGAAGAAGCAGACGTAAAGACCATCTTCAAAAATGCAAAACACCCTTATACGATGGGACTTATTAAATCGATACCCGATAAACGCTTTAAAAAGGATCGTTTATACTCTATCCCTGGAAACGTGCCAAAACCTGGATCAGTTCGAACAGGATGCCGATTTGCTGCACGCTGTGAATTTGCGTTTGAACGCTGCACAAAAGAAGATCCTTATCTCTACGGGGTGAGTGCAGAAGGTGAAAAACCCCATTATGCACGCTGCTTTTTACATGAAACAGAGGGGGTAAAAAAAGGTGACACAGCCGTTACTTCAAGTTAAAGGATTGAAAAAACACTTTCCCATTACGGGTGGGATACTCGGAAAGAAAACGGGAGATGTCAAAGCGGTTGACGGTGTGAGCTTTGAAGTGAAAAAAGGAGAGACGCTAGGAATTGTGGGTGAAAGTGGATGTGGTAAATCCACAACGGGTAAGCTTCTCCTTAGACTCCTTGATCCGACAGAGGGACAAGTCATTTTTGAAAACCAAGAGCTTACGGCATTAAAGAATAGTGACGTTCGAAAGGTTCGAAAGGAAATGCAAATGATCTTCCAAGATCCATTTGCTTCACTGAACCCTCGACATAATGTCGAGAAGATCTTAGAAGAACCGCTCATCGTACATGGAATTGGATCGAAGGCAGAGCGAAGAAAAATGGTGCATGAAATGCTTGAAGTTGTAGGATTAAGCGCTTATCACGCAAAACGCTATCCTCATCAATTTAGCGGTGGGCAGCGTCAGCGTATTGGGATTGCACGAGCATTAATGACGAGACCAAAGCTGATTATTGCAGATGAACCTGTATCAGCCCTAGATGTATCCATTCAATCGCAGGTATTGAATTTACTAGAAGACTTACAAAATGAATTTCAATTAACCTATGTTTTTATCTCTCATGACCTAGGAGTTGTGCGGCATATCAGTGATCGTGTTGGCGTTATGTATTTAGGGAATATGGTTGAACTTGCTAATAGTGAAGACATTTATAGTAGACCATTACATCCTTATACCGAAGCACTATTGTCAGCCGTTCCGGTTCCAGACCCTGAATTCCAGCGTGAGCAGATCGTTTTACAAGGAGATATTCCTAGTCCGTCCAACCCGCCAACGGGATGTGCATTTCATACTCGTTGTGGAAAATGTATGGATGTATGTCGAACGACAAGACCGGAATTTAAAGAGATTGAATCCGGCCATTTTGTAGCTTGTCATCTGTATGAATAAATTTCTAGGAAACGTATAGATATTTATAGGTAGGACTATTTTACTCTGTGAATACTGGTTTTTTCAGGTTAATCACCTGTTAAAAAAATAGATAAAATCAAAGGGGGATTTTAAGTGAAAAAGTGGTATACCGTACTTTTAACAATGGTATTAGCCCTTTCAATTGTACTAGCTGGGTGTGGAAAATCTAGTACAAGTGGTAAAGGTGGCGGCGACAGTAGCAGCGGTGATAAACAAACCACGCTTGTGTATGGACGCGGTGGGGATTCTGTTTCCCTTGACCCAGCTACAGCAACAGACGGTGAGTCATTTAAAGTAACGGAAAATATTTTTGATACATTGATTGATTTTAAAGAAAGCAGCACGGATTTAACACCAGGTTTAGCAACTGAGTGGAGTACTTCTGACGATGGTTTAGTACAAACATTAAAGCTTCGTGAAGGAATCAAATTCCAAGATGGAAGCGACTTTAACGCAGAAGCAGTTGTATTTAACTTTAATCGCTGGAAAGCAGGAAACAAAGAGCAATTCTACTATTATAACTCACAGTTCGGTGATGTTATTGAGAGTGTAACAGCAAAGGATGCAACTACAGTTGAATTTAAATTAAAACATCCGCTTGCGCCATTCTTTAAAAACCTTGGCATGGGTGCATTCGCCATTTCTTCTCCAGAAGCGATTAAAAAATATGGCGACAAATACATGAAAAATCCAGTAGGTACAGGTCCATACAAGTTTGTTGAATGGAAAGAAAACGATCGTATTACAATTGAAAAGAACAAAGACTATTGGGTAAAAGATGAGCCAAAATTAGAGAAAGTTATTTTTACCGTTATTCCTGAAAACTCTGCGCGACTAAATGCGTTAAAAACAGGAGAAGTGGATTTAATTGATGGAGTGAACTACAGTGATGTTCCGTCTGTGAAGAGTGATTCTAACCTTCAAGTTATTACACGTCCTTCACTAAACGTAGCTTACCTTGGTTTAACAAGCACAAGAGGACCTTTGAAAGATAAAAAAGTACGTCAAGCATTGAACTATGCAGTAAACAAAAAAGAGCTTATTGAAGGTTTCTATGCAGGAGAAGCAAAACCAGCAGTAAACCCAATGCCTCCAGTAGTAGAAGGCTATAATGATGAATTAAAAGATTACGATTTTGATTTAGATAAGGCGAAGAAGCTTCTTGCAGAAGCTGGCTACAAAGATGGTTTTAGCATTGAACTTTGGGCAATGCCTGTAGCGCGACCATATATGCCAGATGGACAAAAGATTGCGGAAGCACTTCAAGCAAACTTCGAAAAGATTGGTGTAAAAGCAAAAATCGTTACGTATGAGTGGGCAACATACCTTGAAAAAGCACGTAAAGGGGAAGCAGATACGTTCTTATTAGGATGGACTGGTGATAACGGTGATGCTGATAACTTCTTATATGTACTTCTTGACCAAGATTCAATCGGAAGCAACAACTATACGTACTATAAAAATCCAAAAGTGCATGATTTATTAATTCAAGCACAAACAGAGGTAGATCAAGCAAAACGTAATGAGCTTTACAAGCAGGCTCAAGCAATTATTAAAGATGATGCACCGTGGATTCCACTTGTATACTCAAACCCAGCTCTTGCTGCAAAAGCGAATTTAGAAGGATTCCATCCACATCCAACTGGATCTGATAAGTTCCTAGGCGTTTATTTTAAGTAATCGGTCATAAATAGTTAAATGAAAATCGCCCAATTCACCTCTCCGTGATGGTAAGGAGGAAGAGGGCGATTTCATTTGAACATTCATACATAGCTATTTTGGACAAGCATTCCACCATAAAGGAAGTGAGAAAATGTTCTCATATATTACACGACGAGTATTAATGTTAATTCCTGTTCTATTGGGCCTTTCTCTAGTGGTATTTTTTATGATCCGTGCCATACCTGGAGATCCGGCTCAGGTGATATTAGGTCAGCTAGCTACGAAAGAATCGATTGCGAACTTAACGAAGCAGCTTGGATTAGATCAGCCTTGGTATATCCAATATTTTCACTATCTAGGGGATCTATTCACAGGAAATCTAGGCGATTCACTGCGTACAAAATCACCGATTAGCGAAGAGATTTGGCCATATTTAGCCGCAACAATTGAATTATCGCTAGTTGCGATCATCATTGCCATTGTGATTGGTGTAAATGCCGGCATTATTAGTGCATGGTTCCAAAATTCCTGGTTTGACTATGTAGCAATGCTTCTTGCCTTAATTGGCGTGTCCATTCCTATTTTCTGGCTTGGGCTTATGGAGCAGTGGGCATTTGCCATTAATCTTGACTGGCTTCCAACGATGGGCCGGGAGGATGTAAGGGCGCCTATAGAGGCCATCACACATCTTTATATTATAGATACATTAATACAGGGGCGCTTTGATCAATTCTGGACCGTCATTCAACATTTAATTTTACCAAGCCTTGCGCTTGCAACGATCCCAATGGCAATTATTGCCCGTATTACACGCTCAAGTATGCTTGAGGTCATGCGTTCAGATTTCATCCGAACAGCCCGTGCAAAAGGGTTGAAAATGTTTTGGGTTGTGTACAAACACTGTTTAAAAAATGCCGTCATTCCTATTATTACAATCATTGGATTACAGTTTGGCTTGTTACTAGGTGGTGCGATTTTAACGGAAACGATCTTCAGCTGGCCTGGAATTGGCCGCTATATTTACGAAGCAATCGGTTATCGTGACTATCCTGTTATTCAATCAGGAATTTTAATTATTGCTATTTTGTTCGTTTTGATCAATTTAATTGTCGATCTGTTATACGCAGTTGTTGATCCACGTATTAAATATAATTAGGAATGGAGAGGTGTTATTATGGCAGAACTAGCGAGAAAAGAAGCTTCCTTACCGCCTTCAGCACCACAGCAAGATGAGTCCATTTCTCCGTGGAAAGAAGCATGGAGGGGATTTCGTAAAAATAAACTAGCGGTCATTGGGACAGGTATCGTACTTTTCTTTATTATATTGGCACTTGCTGCACCTTGGATCGCACCACAGGGCTTCAATGAGCAGATGATCTCGAAAAAGCTTCAGCCCCCTTCAAGTGAGCACTGGTTTGGGACAGATGATTTTGGACGGGACATCCTTTCACGTGTCATATACGGAGCGAGAATTTCCTTATGGGTTGGCTTTGTAGCCGTTCTAGGATCTGTGATAGTAGGAAGCTTGCTTGGAATTTTAGCAGGGTACTATGGAAAATGGATTGATACAATCATTTCACGAGTTTTCGATATTATGCTTGCTTTCCCGAGTATTCTATTAGCAATTGGAATCGTAGCGGTATTAGGACCTTCCTTAGAAAATGCTTTGATTGCGATTGCGGTTATAAATATTCCAAATTTCGGGCGTCTTATTCGATCCAAAGTATTGAGTGTTAAACAGGAGGAGTACATTCTGTCAGCGAAAGCAATTGGGATGAAGGACAGCCGTATTCTTTTCCATCATATTTTGCCGAACAGCATGACGCCAATTATTGTACAGGGTACGCTAGCTATCGCAACGGCAATTATTGAAGCAGCTGCTCTTGGGTTTTTAGGGTTAGGTGCGAGAGCCCCAGAACCTGAGTGGGGGAAGATGCTAGCAGATTCTAAAACGTTTTTAGTACAAGCTCCTTGGACAATGGTTTTCCCCGGCATCGCCATTATGCTGACGGTTCTAGGGTTTAATCTCATGGGAGACGGATTACGAGATGCGCTAGACCCAAGAATGAAAAATTAAAAAAATCCTGGAGCATCGCTCCAGGATTTTTTCTATTCAAGTTCAGGTTCATCTTCAATTTGAAATTCATTAATGTCTTTGTGATAGCTATGGAAACTATCAATTAAGGTCTCTAAATGATCCAAATGGTCACTATATTCTAGAATAGCCGCTACAACAGGGAACAGGTGATAAACTGCTTTATTGTCGCTATCCTCTTCTTGTAATCGTTGTTGCATAAACGCATGAATAAGAGCGCGTCTGCCTGTGCAAGCCTCATCTGCAATGGGTTCAGTTTGCTGGACTTTAATTTTACCGATAAATTTGAGCATTAAGTGCTCGTGATATCCTAGTAAGCATTCTATTTCGCTTGTAATTAAGTCTTGCATGTTTTTAGGAAGATGCAAGATATCATTCTCTAAGCGGTGTAACAATTTTAAAATTTTATAGGAAGCATTTGTCGTAACAATCATTTGACGAAAGAGAACTAGCTTTCTTGATTTTACATACCTATTTTTCTTCGAATGCGTACGCTCTTCTTTGTAAAAATCAAAGAATTGATCCATGCGTTTGATTTGATCCTTGATTTTACTAATATCAGCTTTTAAAAGAGTGTATTCTGTTGCTTGGCGCATGCTAATACGAATCCATTTAATAATCTCTTCCGTTGTATAAACAATTTTATAGTAAAGCTTTGTTTCATACTTAGGTGGGAGAAAAATTAAGTTTACCGCAAAGGCTGAAAGTACACCGAGCAGAATAGTACTAAAACGTATAAGTGCAAATAGAACGAAGTGATCGCTCGTGCTCTCCATGATGGACAAGACCGTTACTAAGGCTAAACCAATGGTATTATTAATTTTAAGTTTTAAGTTGATACCAATAACAATAACAGCTGTTAGTCCAATAATGAAAGGATTATTACCAAAGATCAGTACAAAAACTACCGCTAATAACGCGCCAATTACGTTTCCTTGTACCTGTTCAAGCACGGTTAGGTAAGAGCGATAAATCGATGGTTGAATCGCAAATATCGCAGCAATTCCCGCAAAGATGGGAGAAGGGCTCCCTAGATACTTAGCTAGAACTAAAGCAAGCGTAATGGCAATTCCCGTTTTTAAAATGCGGGCTCCAAGTTTCATTTGATTCTTAAATTCCTTTCCGATAATAATTCTTTTCTTATTTATTATCCTTAATAAATTAAAGTAAACAATAACATAATATACAAGGTTTAGCGAATTATATCAAGAGTTAAAAAAATAAAAATCCCGCCAAAAAGCGGGATTTTTTAACAATATTTTGTTGTGTGTGACATCATTCAGTTGATACTGAAGGGTCTGCCTGTTCTTTACTTGGAATAACTTGTAGAAAATAATCAGACGGATTTGCCGCTAATTTTTCTATTTCTTTGGCCTCATCAATCTGACCCTGATTTGTTAACTCATTTGAGTATAATGTTAACAGCTCTTTCACATCTGCTAAACCTTTCGCATTTAAAGGAGAAAGATCAACCTTCGCTCCTTTTGCAATTCGACGCTTTAAGGCTTCTTTTGTTAGGCCCATTTCAGGCTGATGGCGAAGGTATACGACTCCACCTGTCATCCCCGCACAAATCCAAGGACCAGGATCACCCATTACAAGACCACGACCGTTCGTCATGTACTCAAAGGCAAATCCTTTAATGTTGGCATTCACGCCAATATTTCCATGCTCTTCTTCAGGAATAGGAGATACTAGTTTGCCCCCGATAATCATGTCGGCCCCTGATAGACGAATACCAGCGCGCGCATCAGCATTTCCCTGTGCTAAAAGGAGACCGCTTTGTGCACCGTATCCAAATCCTTTACCAACAGATCCGTTATAATAGCCACCGTTTTTACCCGGTGATTTTAGAATTGAAATACTGCCTCCAAAAGATGTTTTTCCAGTTCCATCTTGGGCACCACCGCTCACCTGAATGTTAATACCACTCGTATTGTAAGCTCCTAGACCATTTCCTGGAATAGAGCCATTGTTGTATTGAAGGCTAATCGCAGGAAGTTTTTTATACGAGCCGTCAAGACGGTTACGCACGCGGTGACAAGAAACGCGACTGCCTAGAATACGCTGTTCAGATGTAACTGTATCATACGAACGCGACTGTTCTAGACTTTCAACGTGATAGTCTAAATATTCGCTACCGACGGCTACACTTAATTGTTCTTCTTCAACGCTTGCTGCTACCTCAGGCTGTGCAAAAGGCTGAATATCCACTGTTTTAAGCAGATAGGTAAGGTCAAGAAGATCTTTTCCTCGTGCTTGCGTTAAAAGGTCAGAGCGTCCTACTAGATCTTGAAGACGATCAAATCCTAGATCGCCAGCTAGTTGTTTTAGCTCATTACCAAAAGCGGTAAAGAAGTTTGTTAACCCTTGAACAGCATTATCTAGTTGACGAGGAACGAAGCGACGAAGTCCGTGTTCTTTTGCTTGGGCTTCTGACTCAATTTGTGTCGCAATTCCTACATGACACGTATCAAGGTGACAGCCTCGACAAGTTGTACATCCAATTGCGATCATTGACAACGTACCAAACCCAATACGATTTGCCCCGAGCATCATCATTTTGACAACATCAAGAGCACTTTTAATTCCACCGTCAGCCCAAATTTCCACCTTCTGACGTAGTCCAGCTTCTAAAAGAGCATTATGAGCCGCTTTAACGCCAATCTCTACTGGTAACCCTACGTGCTGAAGTGCATGGATACGCGCCGCACCAGTTCCTCCATCAAAACCACTTAAGGTAATAATGTCAGCTCCAGCTTTGGTAATTCCAACAGCAATCGTTCCGATGTTTGGCACGACCGGTACTTTGACCGCAACTTTTGCTTGGTCATTGGCTGTTTTTAACTCAGAAATCATTTGAGCTAAGTCTTCAATGGAGTAAATGTCATGGTTATTGGATGGTGAAATTAAATCTGATCCGACTGTAGCATTACGCGCTTCAGCAATTTTTAACGTTACTTTTGATGCTGGTAAGTGTCCACCTTCCCCAGGCTTTGCTCCTTGCCCAATCTTAATCTCCAATAGATTAGAAGAGTTAAGAAGCTCAGCGTTCACACCGAAACGTCCAGATGCTACCTGCTGTCCTCGTGTACGAGGATACTTGCCAAGCATATCTTTAATTTCGCCACCTTCACCATTTAAGCTCACCATATTCAAGCGGTTGGCTGCTTCAGCATAGGCTCTAAACGCAATTTCATTTTGAGATCCAAATGACATAGAAGCAATCACGAACGGCAAGCTGTGTTCTCCTACACCAACATCAACCTTTTCAGGTGATATGCGTTTAGGAGATGAAGTTACATTCGTCAAATGACGAATAGTAGTCGGATTTCCTTCCTCTTGCTCCGTTAACTTTTCACGATAAGCATCGTATGATCCAGTTTGTGCGACTTCTCCGATCGCTTTCCAAATACGAGGGAAGAGGTGGAACGTTTTCCCCGGACGTGCTTTCTCGTCTTCGTATTCCGCTGCTCTCGCAATTGAATCTTCTTTCATCTGCTCCCAATTGTGGACGAGAGTTGTTGAACCAAAGAAGTTTACAACATTTAGAATTCCAGCAATGTCGTCATGTAAACCAATTGCTGAGAAAAGACGTCCGTATCCTCTAAGCTCATGAATTCCAATCGTAGAAATAACCTTTTCTAGTCCTTTTATTAATGCGGAATAGAGATTTAACGTCGGTTGATCTGTTTCTTCAAAGACTGTCGCAAACAATAAGTATGGACTAATGACATTTGCTCCTAAGCCAAAGGCAGTTACCACGTCATGCAACGAGCGAATAGCCCCTGAACGTAGAAGCAACGTACAGTTACGGCGAAGCTGTTTTTCTACTAAAGCCTGATCTAAAGCAGCCGTCACGAGGTGAGGATCTAAAAAGTACTGTCCGTTTTGATGAGCCTGTGCATCGTCAATGATAAGCAGCGTTTTCCCGCCTAATACCGCTTCTGTCGCTTCCTCTTCAAGACGCTTTAAAGCTTCAGGGATTGATTCGCCATCTTTAAACGTAGCAGATAAATAATAAGATAACTGCTTTTGCTGATAGTCATTTACTAATTGATCAAAGGAAGGCTGTTCAAGTGCTTCAGCACAGCGATTTCCTTGCTCTCCTTCAATAAGGATAGGGGAGAGTAGTTCAACAACATAGTCGTTATCCTCTTTCTTAGAAAGAGATGGACGTTTCCCAATGATGACCCGTGTAGAAAAGTGCTCTGTCTCACGATCACGGTCAATGGCTGGATTCGTAACAACCGCTACGCTTTCTTTAATATAATCCGCAATATTTTTACGACCACCATGTAAAGCCGCAAGCGGTGCGTCATGACCTAACGAGCGAATTGGTTCGGCGCCGTTATCAGCCATTTGTTCAATAAGCTGTATATGCTCACGATCCCAGCCAAATGCGGCATAATGACCGTTAGATACTTTCCCTAAATTCGTCATTAAAACATTGGTTGGGTAATGAGGCGTTGAAAGACGAAGACGGTCTTCAGCTAGCTTAATCCGCTTAGAGAACCGCTCGTATACTTCCTGCTGAAGTGCTGGATAATCAAACACAACCATCTTCCCATCAGCATTCCATTTTAAGCCTACTTTTTCTCCAGGTCCTAGTGGTTTAGGTTCAGCAACATACTCGCCGTTTGGAATAATTCCTGGTTCAGAAGAAAACAGGTAAGAGCTCTCAGTCTCTAACTTCCACAATGGACGCAGCCCTAAAGAATCTACGCTGAAAACAGCTTCGTCTTCATATCTTGAAATAATTCCAGCAGGGCCTTGGGCGAAGTGTCCCCACGCTTCTCGAACATACGTGTACAAATCTTGTAGGTGAGGTGGGTAAGCTTTAATTTCGTTAACGATAGGAGGGAAGAGAACATCGACCGCCTCAAATAAAGAATAATCATCGCGTGAAATAAGCGATTGAATAATTCGGTCAAGATCTTGTGAATCACTACCTCCATTTGTTAACGAAACATTCATCATACGCGCTTCGTCACGAAGCTTTGCTACCGTGTTAATTTCTCCGTTATGGCCTAACAAGCTGAATGGTTGTACACGGAAAAAATTTGTAAGCGTATTGGTTGAATAACGATTGTGACCAAGCGTCATCGTTGAGGCAATCACGGGACTTTTTAGATCTTCGTAGTAAGCCTTTAGGGTGTCGCCAGCGCCCATTACTTTATAAACGACATAAGAGTTGCTTAAGGAAGATACGTGAACAGCAGCATCTTTCTCAATTTCTAGCGTTGCTTCAAATGTTTTCTTCTTTATAGAATGGGTATCTTTAGAAATAAGTCCAACCTGCCAGAAGTAAGGTTCTTCATTTTTAGCGAGAGGACCTAGAACGTCTGAGTTTGTAATATTATCTGCTTCATACACTAATTCGAAATTTAGACCTTCTAATACTGACAAAATGCGCTTTTTTGCAGAAGTCTTGCTAACTTCCTTAGAAATAAAAAAGTGACCGACAATAAAAGAATCTTGGTCTACTAAACTTTCATTTAATCCAGCTTTAGATAGTTTTTCTTTCCATAGAATAGTTGGTAAGTCGATGTGTACACCAATTCCATCACCTTCGCCGTTAACAAAGCCAGCACGGTGATTCATAGTGTTAAGAGCATTAATGCAGTCCTCAATATTTTTCTTTGTTGCTTCTCTCTCTTTTTCAATGACTGACACAATACCACACGCATCGTGTTCGTGAAGATGATAGTCTTTAAATAAACTAGGGGTCCATGTTGATTGACGCATACGTTTGGCTTCAAGTGCGTAGTAAGATCACACACACTCTTCCTGCCTTCACCTCCAAGTAATAATCTATTTTTAAAAGTAAACTAAAAAACTAAATTTTCAGAATTGTAACTAACATCTTATCATGGATTTCAGAAAAATTCAATTATTTATTCATTTTGCTGATCAATTATTCAAACCCATAAAATTAATAAAACTGTCAATAATACGTACAAACATTAATTTGTAAGCGTTTCCAATTAAAAAGAAAAACGGTCATCGGAAATATATCTCCGATGACCGTTAATATTATTGTATATTTATGCGTTCGCTAATTGTTTAAATGCATTTTCAACTGCAACTAACGTCTTTTGAATGTCTTCTTCTGTATGAGCAGTCGTCAGGAACCACGCTTCGTATTTAGAAGGAGCTAAATTAATACCTTGGTGAAGCATTAATTTAAAGAACTTCGCGAACATCTCGCCGTCCGTGTTTTCAGCTTGTACATAATTTTTCACTTTTTCATTTGTGAAATAAATCGTTAGCGCGCCTTTCAAGCGGTTAATGGTAATCGGAAGGTTGTATGTAGCCGCGTGCTTTTCGATACCCGCTTCAAGAATGGCACCAAGACGGTCCATTTCTTCGTATACTCCTTCTTCTTTTAACACTTCAAGACATGCGATTCCAGATAGCATAGAGGCCGGATTCCCTGCCATTGTTCCTGCTTGATAAGCTGGTCCAAGAGGCGCAACTTGTTCCATAATATCTTGGCGGCCACCGTATGCACCGATCGGTAACCCACCACCAATAATTTTACCTAGAGCCGTTAAATCTGGCTTAACGCCTAATAGATCTTGTGCTCCACCATACATAAAACGGAATGCCGTAATTACTTCATCATAAATAACGAGTGCGCCAGCTGCATGCGCCAAATCATTTACTTGTTGAAGGAATCCTGGCTCTGGTTCAACAATCCCAAAGTTTCCGACGATTGGTTCTACTAAGATTCCAGCTACTTCATCGCCCCATTTTTCAAGAGCTTCTTTGAACGGTTTAATTTCATTGAATGGGACCGTAATAACCTCTTGTGCGATGCTCTTTGGTACGCCCGCTGAGTCTGGTGTCCCTAATGTAGATGGTCCAGATCCTGCTGCTACTAGCACTAAGTCTGAGTGACCATGGTAGCACCCAGCAAATTTGATGATTTTGTCACGACCAGTATAAGCACGCGCAACACGAATTGTCGTCATAACCGCCTCAGTCCCGGAGTTAACAAAGCGTACTTTATCTAAAGCAGGCATTGCTTCACGGATCATTTTTGCGAATGTAATTTCATGCTTTGTTGGTGTACCGTATAGCACGCCTGTTTCTGCTGCATGTTGGATTGCTTTTGTAATATGTGGGTGAGCATGTCCAGTAATGATTGGGCCATATGCCGCTAAGTAATCAATATATTGATTACCATCTACATCCCAGAAATATGCGCCTTTTGCGCGTTCCATTACAACAGGAGCACCGCCACCTACCGCTTTATAAGATCGAGAGGGGCTGTTTACTCCTCCAAGAATATTTTCTACAGCTTCTTGCTGAAGCTGTTCAGATTTTGTGAATTGCATCATGTTCCTCCTCAAGAAACGTATTTACCATCCCTATTCTATCAAAATAAGAAACGTGGAAAAAGGTAAGCGAGCTGATTCATTGCGAAAGAGTAATAAACAGATTTTGCTGAAAAAACAAACAATTATTTTAGTAATTGTGAAGGGGTAGGGAATTGTATAGACTAAGGCGTACGGTTAATAAGCATGGAGGTTACATCATGGGAAATGCAATTGAAGTTGTAAAGTTACGTAAAGAATTTAAGGCCTATTCAAGCCGTTCGGGATTAAAAGGCGCTTTTCGAGATCTTTTGACACGAAACTATAAGATTCACCGAGCGGTAAATGATATTTCTTTTACGGTCAAGCAAGGAGAAATGGTTGGATACATAGGTGAGAACGGAGCTGGGAAATCTACCACGATTAAAATGCTCACAGGTATTCTAACTCCAACAGATGGCAATGTGACTGTAAATGGTATGAACCCGCACAAGGAGCGCGAGCGATTTGCCCATACGATTGGCGTCGTATTTGGACAGCGTTCACAGCTTTGGTGGGATATTGCCGTTCAAGAGTCGTTTCGATTGCTTAAAAAAGTGTACAAAGTATCGGATGAAGAATATGAAGAGCACATGGAGCATGTCATTAAAACATTGGATATTGGTCCACTACTAGATAAGCCTGTACGAAAGTTATCGCTAGGACAGCGAATGCGTTGTGAGCTTGCGGCGGCACTTATTCATAATCCACCGCTTCTGTTCTTAGATGAACCTACAATTGGATTGGATGTACTTGTAAAGTTAAAAATTCGCCAATTTTTAAAAGAAATTAACGAAAAATACAACACAACGATCCTATTAACGACACATGATTTAGCGGATATTGAAGCACTGTGTGAACGAGTAGTGATGCTAGACGAAGGAAACATTATTTATGATGGTTCGTTGAAAAAGCTTCGCTCCAATTGGGGTGGTCAGAAGCAAGTTTCCTTTGAATTTAAAGAGGAACCAAATAAGGAAGAACTGGCTGCCTTTACCTCTGAACTTCCTGTTTCTTGGAAAGAAGGAGAAAGAGCCAATGTGCTAGTAGCACATGTTCATAATGAGGAAGATGCGATCTCGCAAGTAATCGGTAAAGTAGTAGCACGGTATGCAATCAAAGATATTAGCATCGACGAGACGTCGACAGAAGAAATTATCCGAAACATCTATGAAGAGGGGATGACGCATGGATAAGTATCTTGAAATGATTCGCATACGGTTTTTAATGATGCTTGCCTATCGAACAAACTATTATAGCGGTATCCTTATTTATAGCATTAACATCGGAGCGTACTATTTTCTATGGAGTGCGATCTACAGTGGAAAATCGAATATACAAGGGTTAACCATTGTTCAGATGACTACTTACGTTGCCGTATCCTGGATGGCTAGAGCCTTCTACTTTAATAATTTGGATCGGGAAATGGCAATGGAGATTAAAGAAGGAAAAGTAGCAGTGGAATTAATTCGTCCTTACAGTTACCTTGGCATGAAAGCGATGCAGGGACTAGGGGAAGGAATTTTCCGTATCCTATTTTTCTCTGTTCCGGGTATGGTCATTGTGGGGTTACTATTCCCAATTCAATTATCAACGGATATTCCCACGTGGGGCTTCTTTTTCCTATCATTAATCTTAAGCTTTATTGTAAACACGCAAATCAATCTATTAACGGGAATCACGACTTTTTTCTTATTTAACAATGACGGACTTATTCGAGCAAAAAGGGTAGTCATCGATTTGTTTTCTGGACTACTGTTGCCGATTTCTTTTTATCCAATTTGGGCACAGCACATTATGGCTTATTTTCCTTTCCAATCGATTAGCTATATCCCAAGTATGATTTTTACAGAAGGTTTTAAAGGGAGTCAGATTACCTCTGCGCTTTTAACTCAATGTATATGGGCACTTATTTTATTTGTTCCTATTTCACTTCTATGGAATATAGCAAGAAAAAGAATGGTTATTCAGGGGGGATAAGTCGTGTTTTACACATCTATGTTCGTTCAGTACATCAGTCAATATATGAAAACACGTCTTCAATATCGCACTGATGTAGTAGTAGAGTTATTATCAGATTTATTATTTCAAGCAGTAAATTTAATTTTTATATTGGTTGTTTTCGGGCACACACAGCTTTTAAACGGGTGGTCTCGAGATGAAATTATCTTTATTTACGGCTTCTTTCTTGTTCCGTTTGCGCTTTTCTCCGCTTTTTTTAACATTTGGGATTTTAACGAAAGGTATATCGTAAAAGGGGAGATGGATCGCATATTAACAAGACCGATCCACAGTCTTTTTCAAGTGATTCTAGAACGAATGGAACTAGAGTCTTTATTTGGGGCTTTTACTGGATTAGCGGTTATGCTGTATGCAGGTTCAAGGTTAGCACTTGATTTCCATTGGTATGACGTCATTATTTTTGTTGCGTTTGTCTTTGGAGGTGCGCTTGTTTATGCAGGTATTTTTGTTGCTATTGCAAGTATTGGTTTTTGGTCTGATGCACGTACGTCCATCATGCCTACTATGTATAATATCGGGAACTACGGAAGATATCCTGTAGATATTTACAACCAGATCATTCGTTACATTTTAACGTGGATTTTACCTTTTGCCTTTGTAGGTGTTTATCCAGCTGCGTACTTTTTAGGGAAAACAAAATGGTATGGCTATGCTTTTTTAACTCCTGTTATGGGAATTGTGTTTTTTGGAATTTCCCTTGTTCTATGGAATATTGGGGTTAAAAAATATCGTGGTGCGGGTAATTAAAAGCAAACTTCCGTATAATTAAGAAGAAATAAGTATGAAGAAAGAAGGGGATTAATATGACGCTTGACGTTGGAAAAAAAGCGCCAGATTTTGAACTTCCTTCAACTGAAGGACAAACTGTATCGCTATCTCAATTTGCAGGGAAAAATATCGTGCTTTATTTTTATCCAAAGGATATGACACCAGGGTGTACGACAGAAGCGTGTGATTTCCGTGATCAGCACGAACAATTCCAAGATTTAAACACCGTCATTCTAGGTGTGAGTCCCGATCCAGTTGCAAAACATGAAACATTTATAAAAAAACATGGACTTCCGTTTCAGCTACTAGCAGATGAAGATCATCAAGTAGCTGAACAGTATGGTGTATGGAAACTAAAGAAAAACTTTGGTAAAGAGTACATGGGTATTGAACGCTCTACGTTCATCATTGACAAAGAGGGAATGCTTGTAAAAGAGTGGCGTAAAGTCCGTGTAAAAGATCACGTGGAAGATGCCCTTCGTTATATCAAGGAAAATCTTTAATGGAAATTGGGTAGGTGCCCAGGACATTTTGTTTTCACCTACATAAAATAATGGTGTAGGGCATACCTCCTCAGGATAGTACTAAATGTAGAAAGTGCGAAATTCTTCGCACTTCTTTTTATATGAAGGAACGTGCGTCAAATCATCTTTAAAAGAGTGATGATGTTACATAGAGCAAGATTGACAAAAGCATACATTTTCTTGTAGACTAATTATAAGAATTATAAAGTAATAATATCTATAGAAATGAGGTGCATGACGTGTCAGCCCATGAATTGAAGGACGTAATTGAATCGCTAAAAGGGACCGGTGTTCGCATTACTCCACAGCGTCATGCGATTTTGGAATATCTAATCAGTTCAATGTCGCATCCAACTGCAGATGAAATTTATAAATCATTAGAGGGTAAATTCCCTAACATGAGTGTTGCTACGGTATATAATAACTTGCGTGTGTTTAAAGAAGTAGGGATTGTGAAAGAGTTGACTTTTGGAGATGCCTCAAGTCGTTTTGATTACGTTACTACTCATCACTATCACGTTATTTGTGATCGCTGTGGCCGAATTGTTGATTTTCACTACCCAGGTCTAGACGAAGTAGAAGCACTTGCTGCTCATATCACTGGATTTGATGTGAAGAATCACCGCATGGAGATTTACGGAACTTGTTCGGATTGTAAAGAAAAAACAGAGCACTGATAAAAGGCAAAAGATAACCTCATGATAGAGGTTTTTCTTTTGCCCTTTTTTGCGTCATGTTTAAGTGGCGCTTTTTTTATTGTATCTTTCATCAAATTCTTTTCCTTCTAATGATGGGTCTAGCGTGAGTGGTTCTCTACAATGCATACACATATCCACTCGACCAAGTATTTTGGTCGGTTTTTTACAGCTTGGACAGACTACTTGGACCGCTTTTGTTGATAAGAGACCGATCCAAAAATAAACAACGGTGCTAGCGATGATGCATAGTAGACCGAGTAGCATAAAGATAGTCATGGCCCATACGTTTGATCGAAAAAATACTCCCCCATACATGACAATAAATCCAATAAAAATAAGACTTAATGCAAACGTGCGAATCTTATTAATCTTGCTTGAATATTTAGTTGCCAATTCAGTCCCCTCCTATTAAATTAATCATATCACAAAATTCTGGCTATTTTAGGTAATAATTTAACGGGCTTTTTGAGATTGAAACAAACTACAGAAATGATAAAGGATTTCTTAAAATGAATTCATGCATGTTAGGAGGATTTCAATTATTTTTATCAAAATGTTACATATAAAGTGTGATTTTATTCGTCATATGTCGAATTTTCTTTTACAATAGATGAGACAAATTATTTCTGGAGGAGCCGATTATGGAAGATATTTTGCGACCTATTTATCAAGAGCGTGCTAGCAACGAGGATACGTTGAGTATTTTGTTAATTGAACGAAGAAAAGAAGAATCTCCCATTACAGAAAACTTGGACGCTGTATTGTTTATCATTGTGAGAGAGGCGAATGATCCCCTCTTTATTAAACACTACGAGTATATCAATCAAAAAGCATCTTTATATGTAGCGACAGCAGAGCAAGTAAACGAGTGGCTATTGTATGGTACAAATAGAAGAATTGTGGATTGGGTGCTAAACGGGAAGGTTATTTTTGATCGTAATGAATACATCGATCAATTACGTCAGCGTTTATTGGAATTTCCACAGCAAGAACGCGTTGAAAAAACTGCGATCGAATTCGCCAAGCTTATTCGCCGCTATATAGAAGGAAAAGATTTCTATGAATCTAAGCATTACTTAGACGCCTTTAATCATATTATTCATGCGTTGCATCATTTAGCGAGACTGTCAGTGATCGAAAATGGCTTCCACCCTGAAGTAACCGTCTGGAGTCAGGTTAGAAAAATAGAACCCGAAATTTATAAATTATATGAAGAGCTGGTATATAGCACCGAAGAACTTCCGAAGAGATTAGAGCTTCTATTTTTAGCAAGTGAATTTTTGGTAAATCAGCGAACTGAGGTTGGTTCTAAACACTTCTTGGAAGTATTAAGTGAAAAAGAAGAATCATGGACATTTGATGAAATTTTAAATCATCCGAAGCTACGTCCGTATGTTATTGATGTTGGAGTACTATTAGAATTTTTAGTAGGAAAAGGCGTCGTTCAGGTTGAAAAAATCCCTACCAAAGGTAAAAATATTTATCACCGTCATTATAAAATCGAAAAAAACTAGATAGGGAATAAAAAGTGTAAAGGGGCTCAAAACCCTTGTGTATCAGCGAGTTCCTTTGCATCTATTCTAAAAGAACAACTTTCTTTTAAAAAAGTTTTCAAATAGTGTTGACTTCAAAATCGTATCATGATAAATTATTACTTGTCGTTAAGACAGCAGAAAACAAACAAAACGCTTACCAAAAACGGATTAAAAAAAGTTGTTGACAAACAACTAGGTGGATGGTAAGATGAGAAAGTCGCTTACGAGCGAGATGAACTTTGAAAACTGAACAAAACAAGCAAAACGTCAACGTTTTAAAAGTAAGACAACAAATGAGCAAGTCAAACATTTCTTCGGAGAGTTTGATCCTGGCTCAGGACGAACGCTGGCGGCGTGCCTAATACATGCAAGTCGAGCGGACTTGTTAGAAGCTTGCTTCTAACAAGTTAGCGGCGGACGGGTGAGTAACACGTGGGTAACCTGCCTGTAAGATGGGGATAACTCCGGGAAACCGGAGCTAATACCGAATAACACTTTCGCTCGCATGAGCGGATGTTAAAAGACGGTTTCGGCTGTCACTTACAGATGGACCCGCGGCGCATTAGCTAGTTGGTGAGGTAACGGCTCACCAAGGCGACGATGCGTAGCCGACCTGAGAGGGTGATCGGCCACACTGGGACTGAGACACGGCCCAGACTCCTACGGGAGGCAGCAGTAGGGAATCTTCCGCAATGGACGAAAGTCTGACGGAGCAACGCCGCGTGAGTGATGAAGGTTTTCGGATCGTAAAACTCTGTTGTTAGGGAAGAACAAGTACGAGAGTAACTGCTCGTACCTTGACGGTACCTAACCAGAAAGCCACGGCTAACTACGTGCCAGCAGCCGCGGTAATACGTAGGTGGCAAGCGTTGTCCGGAATTATTGGGCGTAAAGCGCGCGCAGGCGGTTCCTTAAGTCTGATGTGAAAGCCCACGGCTCAACCGTGGAGGGTCATTGGAAACTGGGGAACTTGAGTGCAGAAGAGGAAAGCGGAATTCCACGTGTAGCGGTGAAATGCGTAGAGATGTGGAGGAACACCAGTGGCGAAGGCGGCTTTCTGGTCTGTAACTGACGCTGAGGCGCGAAAGCGTGGGGAGCAAACAGGATTAGATACCCTGGTAGTCCACGCCGTAAACGATGAGTGCTAAGTGTTAGAGGGTTTCCGCCCTTTAGTGCTGCAGCTAACGCATTAAGCACTCCGCCTGGGGAGTACGGCCGCAAGGCTGAAACTCAAAGGAATTGACGGGGGCCCGCACAAGCGGTGGAGCATGTGGTTTAATTCGAAGCAACGCGAAGAACCTTACCAGGTCTTGACATCCTTTGACCACTCTAGAGATAGAGCTTTCCCCTTCGGGGGACAAAGTGACAGGTGGTGCATGGTTGTCGTCAGCTCGTGTCGTGAGATGTTGGGTTAAGTCCCGCAACGAGCGCAACCCTTGATCTTAGTTGCCAGCATTAAGTTGGGCACTCTAAGGTGACTGCCGGTGACAAACCGGAGGAAGGTGGGGATGACGTCAAATCATCATGCCCCTTATGACCTGGGCTACACACGTGCTACAATGGATGATACAAAGGGTTGCGAAGCCGCGAGGTGAAGCTAATCTCATAAAATCATTCTCAGTTCGGATTGTAGGCTGCAACTCGCCTACATGAAGCTGGAATCGCTAGTAATCGCGGATCAGCATGCCGCGGTGAATACGTTCCCGGGCCTTGTACACACCGCCCGTCACACCACGAGAGTTTGTAACACCCGAAGTCGGTGGGGTAACCGTAAGGAGCCAGCCGCCTAAGGTGGGACAGATGATTGGGGTGAAGTCGTAACAAGGTAGCCGTATCGGAAGGTGCGGCTGGATCACCTCCTTTCTAAGGAAAATTGCTTGAACCACGTGTTCAGCAACAAACAACGTGACGTCGTTTTGTTCAGTTTTGAAGGTTCATTACGAACTTTCAATAAGAAGTCTTTTGATCACATCGTGATCATGAGGCAGTTGTTCTTTGAAAACTAGATAGCAAGAATGTTAAGGAAAACAAAGTGTAACACTTTTTGAAATAACCAATACGGTTAAGTTAGAAAGGGCGCACGGTGGATGCCTTGGCACTAGGAGCCGATGAAGGACGGGACTAACACCGATATGCTTCGGGGAGCTGTAAGTAAGCTTTGATCCGGAGATTTCCGAATGGGGAAACCCATCATTCGTAATGGAATGATATCTTCTTCTGAATACATAGGAAGTTGAAGGCAGACCCGGGGAACTGAAACATCTAAGTACCCGGAGGAAAGGAAAGCAAACGCGATTTCCTGAGTAGCGGCGAGCGAAACGGAATTAGCCCAAACCAAGAGGCTTGCCTCTTGGGGTTGTAGGACACTCTATACGGAGTTACAAAGGAACGAGGTAAATGAAGAGGTCTGGAAAGGCCCGTCAAAGAAGGTAACAACCCTGTAGTTGAAACCTCGTTCTCTCTTGAGTGGATCCTGAGTACGGCGGAACACGTGAAATTCCGTCGGAAGCAGGGAGGACCATCTCCCAAGGCTAAATACTTCCTAGTGACCGATAGTGAACCAGTACCGTGAGGGAAAGGTGAAAAGCACCCCGGAAGGGGAGTGAAAGAGATCCTGAAACCGTGTGCCTACAAGTAGTCAGAGCCCGTTAACGGGTGATGGCGTGCCTTTTGTAGAATGAACCGGCGAGTTACGATCCCATGCAAGGTTAAGTCGATGAGACGGAGCCGCAGCGAAAGCGAGTCTGAATAGGGCGATTTGAGTATGTGGTCGTAGACCCGAAACCAGGTGATCTACCCATGTCCAGGGTGAAGTTCAGGTAACACTGAATGGAGGCCCGAACCCACGCACGTTGAAAAGTGCGGGGATGAGGTGTGGGTAGCGGAGAAATTCCAATCGAACTTGGAGATAGCTGGTTCTCTCCGAAATAGCTTTAGGGCTAGCCTCAAGGTGAGAGTTTTGGAGGTAGAGCACTGATTGGACTAGGGGCCCCCAACGGGTTACCGAATTCAGTCAAACTCCGAATGCCAAAAACTTATCCTTGGGAGTCAGACTGCGAGTGATAAGATCCGTAGTCAAGAGGGAAACAGCCCAGACCACCAGCTAAGGTCCCAAAGTATACGTTAAGTGGAAAAGGATGTGGAGTTGCTTAGACAACCAGGATGTTGGCTTAGAAGCAGCCACCATTTAAAGAGTGCGTAATAGCTCACTGGTCGAGTGACTCTGCGCCGAAAATGTACCGGGGCTAAACGTATCACCGAAGCTGTGGATTGACATCTACGATGTCAGTGGTAGGAGAGCGTTCTAAGTGCTGTGAAGCTAGACCGTAAGGACTGGTGGAGCGCTTAGAAGTGAGAATGCCGGTATGAGTAGCGAAAGACAAGTGAGAATCTTGTCCACCGAATGCCTAAGGTTTCCTGAGGAAGGCTCGTCCGCTCAGGGTTAGTCGGGACCTAAGCCGAGGCCGAAAGGCGTAGGCGATGGCCAACAGGTTGATATTCCTGTACTACCTCCCCACCGTTTGAGCAATGGGGGGACGCAGGAGGATAGGGTAGGCGCACTGCTGGATATGTGCGTTCAAGCAGTAAGGCTGATGAGTAGGCAAATCCGCTCATCATGAAGGCTGAGCTGTGATGACGAGGGAATTATAGTACCGAAGCTCCTGATTTCACACTGCCAAGAAAAGCCTCTAGCGAGGTGGGAGGTACCCGTACCGCAAACCGACACAGGTAGGCGAGGAGAGAATCCTAAGGTGATCGAGAGAACTCTCGTTAAGGAACTCGGCAAAATGACCCCGTAACTTCGGGAGAAGGGGTGCTCTGTTAGGGTGCAAGCCCGAGAGAGCCGCAGTGAATAGGCCCAGGCGACTGTTTAGCAAAAACACAGGTCTCTGCGAAGCCGTAAGGCGAAGTATAGGGGCTGACACCTGCCCGGTGCTGGAAGGTTAAGAGGAGAGGTTAGCGCAAGCGAAGCTTTGAATCGAAGCCCCAGTAAACGGCGGCCGTAACTATAACGGTCCTAAGGTAGCGAAATTCCTTGTCGGGTAAGTTCCGACCCGCACGAAAGGTGTAACGATCTGGGCACTGTCTCAACGAGAGACTCGGTGAAATTATAGTACCTGTGAAGATGCAGGTTACCCGCGACAGGACGGAAAGACCCCGTGGAGCTTTACTGTAGCCTGATATTGAATTTTGGTACAGCTTGTACAGGATAGGTAGGAGCCTGAGAAGCCGGAGCGCTAGCTTCGGTGGAGGCGTCGGTGGGATACTACCCTGGCTGTATTGACATTCTAACCCACAGCCCTGATCGGGCTGGGAGACAGTGTCAGGTGGGCAGTTTGACTGGGGCGGTCGCCTCCTAAAGAGTAACGGAGGCGCCCAAAGGTTCCCTCAGAATGGTTGGAAATCATTCGTAGAGTGTAAAGGCACAAGGGAGCTTGACTGCGAGACCTACAAGTCGAGCAGGGACGAAAGTCGGGCTTAGTGATCCGGTGGTTCCGCATGGAAGGGCCATCGCTCAACGGATAAAAGCTACCCCGGGGATAACAGGCTTATCTCCCCCAAGAGTCCACATCGACGGGGAGGTTTGGCACCTCGATGTCGGCTCATCGCATCCTGGGGCTGTAGTCGGTCCCAAGGGTTGGGCTGTTCGCCCATTAAAGCGGTACGCGAGCTGGGTTCAGAACGTCGTGAGACAGTTCGGTCCCTATCCGTCGTGGGCGTAGGAAATTTGAGAGGAGCTGTCCTTAGTACGAGAGGACCGGGATGGACACACCGCTGGTGTACCAGTTGTCTTGCCAAAGGCATCGCTGGGTAGCTATGTGTGGACGGGATAAGTGCTGAAAGCATCTAAGCATGAAGCCCCCCTCAAGATGAGATTTCCCATAGCGCAAGCTAGTAAGATCCCTGAAAGACGATCAGGTAGATAGGTCTGAGGTGGAAGCGTGGCGACACGTGCAGCTGACAGATACTAATCGATCGAGGACTTAACCAAAATGCTTTTCCTTAACCATTGTTATCTAGTTTTGAAAGAATAACTTTCTTTCAAAAAACACTTGCATTTTTCGCAGAAAAGTGTATAATATATATGTCTGGTGATTATGGCAGAGAGGTCACACCCGTTCCCATACCGAACACGGAAGTTAAGCTCTCTAGCGCCGATGGTAGTTGGGGGTTTCCCCCTGTGAGAGTAGGACATCGCCAGGCGGTATATTCCACAGTAGCTCAGTGGTAGAGCTATCGGCTGTTAACCGATCGGTCGCAGGTTCGAGTCCTGCCTGTGGAGCCATTTGGAGAGCTGTCCGAGTGGCCGAAGGAGCACGATTGGAAATCGTGTAGGCGGTGAACGCCGTCTCAAGGGTTCAAATCCCTTGCTCTCCGCCATATTTGATGGCCCGTTGGTCAAGCGGTTAAGACACCGCCCTTTCACGGCGGTAACACGGGTTCGAATCCCGTACGGGTCACTTTATAAAGAATGCAACAATCGTTTCGGAGGATTAGCTCAGCTGGGAGAGCACCTGCCTTACAAGCAGGGGGTCGGCGGTTCGATCCCGTCATCCTCCACCATGACACTCTTATGTGTCACTCATATTATCGCGGGGTGGAGCAGTCTGGTAGCTCGTCGGGCTCATAACCCGAAGGTCGCAGGTTCAAATCCTGTCCCCGCAACCAAATATACATAATGGTCCCGTGGTGTAGCGGTTAACATGCCTGCCTGTCACGCAGGAGATCGCCGGTTCGATCCCGGTCGGGACCGCCATTTAATTCAATATAGTAAATCCTAATATGGCTTGGTAGCTCAGTTGGTAGAGCAAAGGACTGAAAATCCTTGTGTCGGCGGTTCGATTCCGTCCCAAGCCACCATTCTAACAAAGCCGGTGTAGCTCAACTGGTAGAGCAACTGACTTGTAATCAGTAGGTTGGGGGTTCAAGTCCTCTTGCCGGCACCAGTTAGATTTTGTGGAGGGGTAGCGAAGTGGCTAAACGCGGCGGACTGTAAATCCGCTCCCTCAGGGTTCGGCGGTTCGAATCCGTCCCCCTCCACCATTTATAGGGGCATAGTTTAACGGTAGAACAGAGGTCTCCAAAACCTCCGGTGTGGGTTCGATTCCTACTGCCCCTGCCAATTAATTTTTAAATTTTTCTTATAATGGCGGCTGTGGTGAAGTGGTTAACACACCAGATTGTGGCTCTGGCATTCGTGGGTTCGATTCCCATCAGTCGCCCCATATAATTTTATAAAATACGTCAAATGTGATATTGGGCTATAGCCAAGCGGTAAGGCAACGGACTTTGACTCCGTCATTCGTTGGTTCGAATCCAGCTAGCCCAGCCATTGCGGAAGTAGTTCAGTGGTAGAACACCACCTTGCCAAGGTGGGGGTCGCGGGTTCGAATCCCGTCTTCCGCTTTCATTTTTATTTGTCAAGGCGGCATAGCCAAGTGGTAAGGCCAAGGTCTGCAAAACCTTTACTCACCGGTTCGAATCCGGTTGCCGCCTCCATTTATCTGCCCTGCCGGGGTGGTGGAATTGGCAGACACACAGGACTTAAAATCCTGCGGTAGGTGACTACCGTGCCGGTTCAAGTCCGGCCCTCGGCACCATATATATTTCTTGCTTACGCCGGTGTGGCGGAATTGGCAGACGCGCACGACTCAAAATCGTGTTCCTTCTGGAGTGTCGGTTCGACCCCGACCACCGGTATCGAGAAATTTTCTCTAGTATCACTTAACATAATAATTGCGGGTGTAGTTTAATGGTAAAACCTCAGCCTTCCAAGCTGATGTCGTGAGTTCGATTCTCATCACCCGCTCCATACATAATTTTAATCACAACGCAGTGGTTCGTTTAACAAAACGGGTCATTGCGTTTTTTATTTTCACTGTTATCCAACGGAATTAAATAATTTAAATTTTCAGTTATAAATTAGAGGACTTTTCATCATTAATTAGAATACATATTTTTAGTGTAGGTAAATGGTCGTATACTACTTATCTATGCTTCAATATATTTTATTCTGTGGGGGAATAGCGGATGAGGGTTTTTAGTTTATTCAAGGCAGAAATGGGAGCATTAGTGGCAAAGAAAGGGCTGTTAATCTCTGTTATTGTTGCCTTGCTTGTGCCGGTCGTTTATGGGGGAATACTACTATCTCCAAATTGGGGACCATATGACAATTTGTCCAATTTGCCAGTAGCAGTAGTGAACAACGATCAGGGAGCAGAGACAGATGGAGAAACGATCAACGCAGGAAAGGATCTAGTTTCAAACTTGCAAGAGGAAAAGAATCTTGGATGGAAATTTGTTGATTCTGATGAAGCGAAAAGTGGTTTGAAAAGCTTGAAGTACTACATGGTCATTGAGATACCCAAGGATTTCTCTAAGAAGGTAACCTCTGTGCTTTCGACAGATCCTCAAAAGCCCGAATTGAAGTATGTACAGAATGAAGGATTAAACTTTATGGCAGCACAGGTAACCAAGAGTGCAACAGATCAGATTAGAGAAAAGCTCTCCAATCAGATTACTGAGAAGTATGTGAAGAACATGTTTGGCAGCTTGAAGGACGTATCTGACGGATTTCAGACGGCCGCTGACGGTTCGGTGAAACTGAATGGAGGAACCGCTGATTTATTCAAAGGTACGACCACACTTTTGGAATCGCTTACAAATAAATCGGGTGAAATTTCAAAGCTTGCTACGGGTACTAAGGAACTTGAAAAAGGAACCGGACAGATGTACCAGTCCTTATCTAGTAAGCAAAACGATATTACGAAATTAGCCAATGGTTCCGCAGAGCTCAACAATGGGCTTGAGCAAATGTTACAGTCATTGACCGCCAAGCAAGGAGATATAAAAAAGCTTGCTGACGGTACAAGTGAACTTGAAAAAGGAACTGACCAAATGCTACAGTCATTAACGGCCAAGCAGGAGGACATTAAACGCCTTGCTGACGGTTCACAGGCTCTTAAAAATGGAACAGGAGAGCTCTTAACTTCCCTAAAAGGAGGTTCAGAAAATATCAAAGCGTTAGCCTCAGGGTCTCAAGCTATAAACGAGGGAACAAAATTGCTGCTTAATTCTCTAAAAGAAAATCAGCAGGGTGTGAAGGATTTGGCATCTGGCTCGAAATTGCTGAGCGAAAAGGTACCGGAATTAAAAAAAGGGACCTCTGACGTTTTAAAAGGCTTGCAACAAACGCAAGGAGCCCTGAAAGAAAAAGTATTACCTGTAAGTCAGCAAGTTGCATCTGGAATTGGTGAGGTTGCCACGCAGTCGCAAGTGCTTGGAGATAATCTAAAACAATTATCCACCGATCTGCAGGTGTTTTTTAAAGCGCATCCTGAATTGCAGGGAGACCCTAGTTTCCAAAAGATTGTAGGGACAGGGAATGCTTTATCTGCTGCTGCAAATAATCCGGATAACAAAGCAAAGTTAGAAAGATTAAAACAAGGCGCGAATGGTATAGCTGCAGCGCTTACTGAACACGAAGTTCCTAGTGATTCATCAGTTGCAGATGGATTAAAAAAGCTAGTTCAAGGTCAAAAATCAATTGACGATGGTGTAGGGGCTTTGAATGAAAAAATCCCACAACTAGCAGCAGGGACTGAAAAAGTTGCAGCTGGTTGGAACACGATGGTAGATAAAGTTGGTGAACTTCAGTCAGGAACTGCAAAGATCGCAGCTGGAAATGACGTTGTAAATAAAGGCTGGGGGTCGATGGTGGACGGAGTTACAAAGCTTGATTCCGGAGCAGGGCTTGTCTCAACTGGTAATGCATCAGTTAATGAAGGATGGCAAACCTTAAAAGGGGCCACTGCTAAAATTCATGATGGTCAAGTTCAGGTGAGAGATGGAAATGCAGATGTTAACACTGGATGGAAGAAGCTTACGGATGGTACGATTAAGCTTCATGACGGATCTGGTCAAGTCAGTAATGGAAATGCAGACGTAGCCAAAGGATGGAAAGTGCTCACAGAAGGTGCTAACACAATCCATTTAGGAACGATGCAAGTAAGTGAGGGAAATGAAAAAGTAAACAATGGTTGGGGAGATTTAACTTCTGGTGTCACCCGCCTAAATGACGGTGCTCAAAAACTGAATGGTGGTTCATTTGAGCTTGCTTCTGGATTGAAAGATGGAGCAGCGAAAACAAGTAGTCTAAAAGCTCTTGATGAGAAAAATTACAATATGTTTGCTTCACCAGTGAAATTAAAAAGCGAAAAGATTTTTAATTTCCCACATTATCGTGATTCAACATCTCCTTATGTATTAACTCTTGCGTTATTTGTAGGCATTTTAATCATGTCGATGTTTATGAATTTTAAAAGACCACAGGACGTTTCAGCAGCCGCTTGGTTTGGTGCAAAATTTATGAACTTGTCTGTTTTCGCCATTGCACAAGCTCTGTTGCTTTCAATTGTTGCTATGGTGTTGGCAATAAATGTTGAAAACCCAGCAGGATTTGTACTATTCACTATTTTTGTAAGTATTGTATTCTCTGCAATTGTGAGTTTCTTTGCATCACTTGGCATCATCGGAAGATTTCTTGCCCTCGCATTCGTTGTACTTCAGCTTTCCATTACGGGTGCAAACTTGCCAATCGATATGCTCCCAGCTAACATGAGGGCTTTGAGCGAATTCCTTCCATTTACGTACAGTATTGCAGGCTTTAAATCTGTACTAAATTTAGATGCGCCAGGAGCAGCATTATACAACGCAAGTGTTCTCTGTATCTATCTTGCTGTATTTGCTCTTCTCGCATTTGTCGTGATCATGGTAAGCGGAAGACAATACAAGGTAGAAGAAAATGTACCAGGGGAATTCAGAGCATAAAAAGTAATGAAACAGAGCTTCTTATTATTTGAGATTTAAAAATGAATTAAATTCAGGATCATGTCCGTTTGAGCGTAGTACTTCATTCTAAATGAGTACTACGCTTTTATATTGTTTTTTATGATTTTCCCGCCCATACATTACATAGTGGTTCATTTGATAAAAAGGATCATGGTGGAGAGAGTTGCCATCAAAAAGGAAGAGACGTAGGAAGCCTTCAGCTCCCCACGTCTCTTTAGTCTACGATCTTATGTGTAGCTTCACCACCATGAATTTGGAGAAACATGTTTTCTAGAGAGGCCGTAAGCTTGTTTGCCTCACCTCTATCAATCGAAGGAGGTAAATAGAGAATTTGAATGGCGTCTGTTGTTGTATGGTCAACAGGTGATCGATTGGAATCGACATAAGGACTTCCAAAAGCACCAATTTCGTCACGAGAAATAATTTTATTGCTTAATGTAAGATCACGATTATTTAAACCAATATATGAATCACTCTCACCACCAATATCAATTACAACGTCGCCTTTTAGATTGTTAAGGTCATATATGCCAATTGGGATTTTGTATTGAAGCGAAAAAAAGTTATTAATGTCAACCGCAGAGTTAACGGTTGGTAGGTACGTTTGTTTTTGAATTCTACGGTATAGAGATTCTATAGAAGGACGATATTTGGATGGATCTGTACCTGACTGTTTAAATAGCTGTCTCCATTCAGCTATTTCTGGTACAGATGTAACGCTTTGGTCTTGAAGTTCAAAGAAAATAGATTCCTGGAATAAGCGTAAACGTCCTTGTATCATTTGTGGAGAAGTAGAAACGGTAATCCCTTGATATCGGATCACAGATACAATAAAATTAGGAATTAGTGTTTTAATATGATTAGTGAGTAAAATTTCCACTATTGAACATTCCTTTCTATTTTTAAAGATAAAGATACGAGTCTTTAAAAGGTAGTTAAGAGATATTATAAATGATTTAAAGAACGAAAACGAGGAAGGAGGTCGTAATATGAATATGTTGCAGTTGAAGCAGCAGATTATTGACTACAGTAAGGAAATTGGGATAGATAAGATTGGCTTTGCGAGTGCTTCTCCGTTTATTGAATTGAAAGATCGTCTGTATCAGCAGCAGGAACTAAATTATCAGTCAGGGTTTGAGGAACCGGATATCGAAAAGAGAACTACCCCGGAGCTATTAGTACCAAAAGCACGCTCTATTATTGCCATTGCACTGGCATACCCATCTAAAATGAAAGATGCACCTCGAAGTACAAAAAGTGAGCGAAGAGGTATTTTTTGTCGTGCTTCTTGGGGACGTGATTATCATGATGTATTAAGGGAGAAGCTAAAGTTGCTAGAAGAGTTTGTACAGGAAATCGCTCCTGATGTTATGACGAAGTCTATGGTAGACACAGGAGAACTTTCAGACCGAGCAGTAGCAGAAAGAGCGGGGATCGGCTGGAGCGCTAAGAATTGTTCGATCATTACCCCAGAGTTTGGTTCTTACGTTTATTTGGGGGAGATTGTAACGAACCTTCCACTTGAGCCTGACAGCCCGATAGAAGACCGCTGCGGCACGTGTAATAAATGCGTCGAAGCCTGTCCAACTGATGCACTAGTAACCGGAGGTCAATTGAATTCTAATCGATGCATAGCATTTCTAACACAAACGAAAGGAATGCTTGCCGAGGAATTTCGAGATAAATTAGGGAACCGCTTGTATGGCTGTGATACGTGTCAGACTGTTTGTCCAGAAAATAAAGGAAAAGATTTTCATCTTCATCCTGAAATGGAGCCTGACCCTGAAGTTGCGAAGCCACTGTTGAAGCCGTTGCTCACGATCAGTAATCGTGATTTTAAAGAAACATATGGGCATGTTTCAGGATCATGGAGAGGGAAAAAGCCTATTCAGCGTAACGCTATTATTGCATTGGCTCATTTTAAAGATGAAACAGCGGTGCCAGATCTGTTGAACCTTTTGAAGGATGATCCACGTCCTGTTATTAGAGGAACAGCTGCGTGGGCGTTAGCGAAAATTGCCCCTGCTCATATTGAGGAGAAATTACAGGAAGCGACGGTAAGGGAGAAAGATGAGGAAGTATTGCTTGAATTGGAAAAGGCGTTAGCACGCTTGGAACAATAATAAAGTGTTAAAAGACAAACGATTCATCATAGGTTATAAGAAAGCCTATGAAAGTGGTGAAGTCTTTTGCAAACGAAAAAAATTGTCCTTCATACGTTAGTTAAGTCACGTGCAGAAGGTTATGTAAATGGTAATCTGCACCGTGATTTTTCTCCTTTTATTGAAAAGCAGGTGGAACAAAAATGCAATCAGATGGCCAAGCGCGGGGCTGAAATTGTAAAGTGTTCGGCTAAGGGGTATATTGATCATATTTCGAATGAATATGAGGAAACCACCGTTTACTATCATGTTGAAGTGGAGTCACTTGTAAAACAGCGTAGCTTCTTTTATATAGAAGAAACCGTTGAAAAGCGTAAAGCTTTATTTTATAAAGACACGTTATTGAAAGATGAAGAGATTTATCCTTTTTCTACGTCATTCGATAGTGAAGAGATGGATCGCTATGATTTTGATGAGGATGAAGATCGTTCCTTTAATTACGATCGACGCGCAGCTGTTCAGTATGCGGAGAGATACTGGAATTCTCATAATCCCAGCTATACAAATTTTGATGTAAACTGCACGAATTACGTGTCACAGTGTTTGCGAGCTGGTACTGCTCCGATGAGAGGATATCCAAACAAGGGGCAAGGCTGGTGGATGCAGACGAAAAATTGGAGCTATAGCTGGACGGTAGCAAACTCTTTTTACTGGTATTTAAATTCCTCAAAGACAGGATTAACGGCCACTAAGAAAACGGGAGCAAAAGACTTAATGATTGGTGATATCATTTGCTATGATTTTCAAGGAGATGGCAGGTGGGATCATTCGACCATTATTGTTGCTAAGGATGATGATGGTATGCCTCTTGTGAATGCCAATACGTATAATAGTCGCATGAGATATTGGGCATATGAGGACTCATCCGCATACACGCCAAACATGAAGTATGGCTTTTTCCATATTAATGGGTGATGAGAATTCTGTTGTTTTGCGCTGATCGTGATATAATGAGGAGTAGATTGTTTAGTTGAGGTGAAAAAAGTGGGAATTCATGTAGTACTATATCAACCAGAAATCCCTGCAAATACGGGTAATATTGCAAGAACTTGTGCAGCAACGGATACGACTTTGCATTTAATTCGTCCATTAGGCTTTTCAACAGACGATAAAATGCTGAAGCGAGCTGGGCTAGATTACTGGCAATATGTAAATATTCATTACCATGATTCATTAGAAGAAGTGTTTGAGAAGTATGCAGAAGGAAAGTTCTATTTTATTACGAAATTCGGTGAGCAAGCTCATAGTTCTTTCGATTATAGTAATTTAGAGGAAGATTATTTCTTCGTATTCGGCCGCGAAACAAAAGGGTTACCACCTGAAATTATCCAGAACAATATGGATAGATGCCTTCGTTTACCGATGAATGAGAACGTTCGATCACTAAATTTATCAAACACTGCAGCCATTTTAATTTATGAAGCACTACGCCAACAAAATTATCCTGGCTTGAAATTTACAAATGACTAATAAAAAAAGCATCCAGCTGGATGCTTTTTTTATTTTCTTCCCGGTTTGTCGTTGTACCCTGCTGTGAAGATAGAAGATAAAAATGCAATACATACCCCTAAAAGTATAAGCGTCCTCATACCCATCCTCCTCAGTAAACGTTTCCAAAAAATACTATAGGTTCATTATAACGAATAAGAATGGACATGGGAATGATAAATCGTTAAATAACCATCACTATTTTTAAATATGAGAAAAAAATAAAAAATAAGTTCTAAGTTATTACGTTGAGGTGGAAAGATGGATTCTATTTTCTTTTTAGAGCAATAATCCCTTCTAATCCTATGGATTCGTAAGGATAAACAGATATATTTTAGAGGATTTAGGACAGATTTAAAATTAGAAAGCATGTTCACGTCATTTAGCGCATAAATTGTATTAATCTTGGTCGCTAGCATCACTAGTAGGGGGAGGTTCCTAAATGGATATTTTAAAGAAAATTGAACGATACCGTGAAGAAGAACATCGACTAAAATGGGAAGGTACTTTTGCTGAGTACTTAGAAATTGTGAGAGAACAGCCTTGGGTAGCTCAATCTGCACATTCTCGTATATATAATATGATTAATGATGCTGGAATCGAAGAGGTAGATGGTAAAAAGAAATACAATTTCTTTAGTGGCCAGATGTTTGGGTTAGAGTCATCACTAGAAAGACTAGTAGAAGAGTACTTTCATCCTTCAGCGAAACGATTAGATGTCAGAAAGCGTATTTTGCTTTTAATGGGACCTGTAAGTGGAGGGAAATCTACGCTTGTCACGATGTTAAAACGAGGGTTAGAGGCATACTCATTAACAGATCGTGGTGCTGTTTTTGCGATCAAGGGCTGCCCAATGCATGAAGATCCACTTCATTTAATTCCGCAACATTTGCGAAGAGATTTTCATGAGGAGTATGGGGTGCGTGTAGAGGGAAATTTATCACCGCTTAACTTGATGCGTTTAGAAAAAGAATACGGCGGACGTATTGAAGATGTGGTTGTAGAGCGAATCTTCTTCTCTGAAGATAAGCGAACAGGTATCGGTACGTTTAGTCCATCTGATCCTAAGTCACAGGATATTGCGGATTTAACAGGAAGTATTGATTTCTCCACTATTGCTGAATATGGATCAGAATCTGATCCGCGTGCGTACCGTTTTGATGGAGAATTAAATAAAGCAAACCGAGGTCTGATGGAATTCCAAGAGATGCTAAAATGTGATGAAAAATTCTTATGGCATCTTCTATCTTTAACCCAGGAAGGGAATTTCAAGGCTGGAAGATTCGCCCTTATAAGTGCTGATGAACTTGTTATTGCGCATACGAACGAAACGGAGTATCGCTCGTTTATTTCCAATAAGAAAAACGAAGCATTACATTCCCGTATTATTGTTATGCCAGTTCCGTATAATTTAAAGGTAAAAGAAGAAGAGAAAATTTACGAAAAAATGATTCAGGAAAGCGATGTGTCTGGTGTTCATATTGCCCCTCATACGCTCAGAGTTGCTTCCATTTTTACGATTTTATCGAGATTAAAAGAGCCTAAAAAAGGTGATATCGACTTAATTAAGAAAATGAGATTGTACGATGGTGAAACGGTAGAGGGATATAACACGGCAGACCTTGAAGAGCTGCAAAAGGAATACAATGATGAAGGGATGAGCGGCATTGATCCACGTTATGTCATCAACCGTATCTCTTCAACTATTATTCGAAAAGGCGTTACATCAATTAATGCATTAGACGTACTTCGTTCCTTAAAAGAAGGATTGGATCAGCATGCATCGATTTCAAATGAAGACCGCGAGCGCTATTTAAACTATATCTCATTAGCACGTAAGGAATATGACGACATTGCGAAAAAAGAAGTTCAAAAAGCGTTTGTCTATTCATACGAAGAGTCTGCTAAAACGCTCATGGATAACTATCTTGATAACGTTGAAGCCTATTGCAACAAGAATAAGCTTCGTGATCCGTTAACAGGTGAAGAGATGAATCCAGATGAGAAACTAATGCGCTCAATTGAAGAGCAAATCGGTATTTCAGAAAATGCGAAAAAAGCGTTCCGTGAAGAAATCTTAATTCGTATCTCGGCGTATGCTCGTAAAGGAATGCGTTTTGATTATAATTCACATGAGCGTTTACGTGAAGCGATTCAGAAAAAGCTGTTTGCTGATTTAAAAGATGTGGTTAAAATTACGACATCTACTAAAACACCAGATGAACAGCAGCTGAAAAAGGTAAATGAAGTGGTGGCGCGCTTAATCGATGAGCACGGCTACAACTCAACATCAGCTAATGATCTACTTCGTTATGTAGGAAGCTTATTAAATCGTTAAGGATAAAAGTGAAACGGCATGCTCTCTAAAGCCGTTTCCTTTTTTTATCTTACTGTGCTGTTTTATTTCAAGAAAAAGGGGGAATTTTATAGGTAGAGGTGATAAGGATGGGAAAAGAGCAGGAAAAGGTAAACGGATCAATGGCCGAAAATTGGGAAGAACTGAAAAAGCTAGGGAAAGAAATGGAGAACTTGAAGACGAATCAAGAGCTTCAAGAAGAAGGCGTACAGCCGGATCCAGTTCAGCATAAAGAAAATGAATGATGTAATGGATGTAAAAAGTCGTTTTGTTTATTCTTGGTCGGAATAAGCATAACGACTTTTTGAATCTAAAGGGGAGCTTGTCCACATAAATAATTGTCAAAATTATTTGTCAATTATTTGGAGTTTGTGCATAGGATAGAGTAACCAACCTTTATTTTAAGAGAAATCGGAAAAATATCCTTGATAGTATATTCTGTCAGGTGTGAAAAGGTGCCTGTCCAATATAAGTTTAGTAACCAGCCCACAATTATAAGGAGGGGAAATAGTATGACTGGGGAAGATAATAATAGTTTTGCAATATCAAAGGAAGATTGGTCCCTCCATCGAAAAGGTCATGATGATCAAAAGCGCCATCAGGAAAAAATTCAGGAAGCCATCAAAAACAATTTGCCTGATTTAATAACGGAAGAAAGCATCGTAATGTCTAACGGAAAAGACGTCGTCAAAATTCCGATCAGATCTTTAGATGAGTATCGTATACGGTACAATTACGATAAAAATAAGCATGTAGGTCAAGGGGATGGCGACAGTAAAGTGGGAGATGTTGTCGCACGAGATGGTTCTTCAGGGCAGCCGGGTGCTGGAAAAGGGTCAGGAGCTGGTGATAAAGCTGGGGAAGATTATTATGAAGCAGAAGTTTCGCTAATGGAACTTGAAGAAGCGTTATTTTCACAGTTAGAGTTACCGAAGCTGAAAAGAAAAGAAAGTGACCAGAATATTGTGGAACATATTGAGTTTAATGATATTCGTCGAACGGGTTTGATGGGAAATATCGATAAGAAGCGTACCATGCTATCCGCTTATAAACGTAATGCCATGACAGGAAAAGCAAGTTTCTATCCAATTTACCCAGAAGATTTGAAATTCAAAACGTGGAATGAAGTCGTTAAGCCAGAGTCAAAAGCCGTTGTTCTTGCAATGATGGACACAAGCGGATCAATGGGGATTTGGGAAAAGTATATGGCGAGAAGCTTTTTCTTTTGGATGACAAGGTTTTTAAGAACAAAATACGAAACGGTTGAAATCGAATTTATTGCTCATCACACAGAGGCTAAGGTCGTTTCAGAAGAAGATTTCTTTTCAAAGGGAGAAAGTGGAGGAACGATCTGTTCATCCGCATATCGAAAAGCGCTTGAAATTATTGATAAAAAATATTCACCAGACCGCTATAATATCTATCCATTCCATTTTTCTGATGGAGACAATTTAACCTCTGATAATGCCCGCTGCGTCAAGCTTGTAAATGAATTGATGAAAGTATCCAATATGTTTGGATACGGTGAAGTTAATCAATACAACAGACACTCAACTCTTATGTCCGCCTATAAAAATATCCAAGATGATCGATTTAGCTATTATATTTTAAAGCAAAAATCAGACGTTTTTAATGCAATGAAGAGCTTCTTCAAGCAAGAAGAAGAGAACGCAAGGTTCGCCTAAAAGAAACAGGCACAGGAGACGCATCCTGTGCCTGTTTTAGTTGAAAAAATTGTTGTAGAAGAAGTAGTTGGCTGTTTTTACATAATAAGTAGCTTGTTATTATTGGCCACAATTTTAATTTCCAGTGATCGGGACATGATCAACTTCCTAAGAAGTGAACGGAAAAGAGTAACAAAACGGGTAGACCTTTTAAATTATAAAAATTACTTTGGTATTAAGTGTTTGTTATGGTAAAAAAGGGTATAAAATATTGCATTATTCCTTTAATTTTCACATCAACTAGTTCGATCTGTCTATTTCTTTCATAACTAGTAAGGAGCTAGTAGCTTCTTTAAAATGGTAATTAAGTTTGAATGTCAGGTAAAGAGAGGGAAAAAAATGAAGAACTATAAAATAATTTTGTATGCCTGCTTACTTGCATCTATTGTAATTGTCTTGGGTGCCTGTACAGTGCGTGAAGGTAGCATATCTGGAGGTAAGATAGGTTCTAACAGTGAAGAAATTGAAGGGAAATATAGTAAATTTACTGGAACTTATTATCGCGAGGTGGATTTTAAAAAGGGCACAAAACTAGAGATGATCTTCAAAACAGACACTAGAAAAGGAACTACAATTGGGCGCTTAGAAACCGAAAAAGGAAAAGTTTTAGCTGTTTTAGATGAGGAACATAAGCATGGACAATTGGAAATTCCTAAAACCGCTACTTATAGAGTCTACGTGTATGCCAAGGAACATGGTGGAAGCGTAAATCTAAAATGGAAAACAATAAAATAATGGATAAGAGGTGGTAGTGGTGTCAGCAGGAAAAATATATGAGGCAAGCTCTTTGATTGCAACTAGTCAATCAAGAGTGAAAAATTATGAATCATTAAAAAGTCAAATAAGCTCTTTAAAGTCAGCGATGCTCAAAGTCGTAAACTTAGGAGATAGCCTGCAAGGAAAAGGCGCTAACAACATCAAAAAGTTTTATAACGAACAATGCTCAATCGCTGACCAATGGATCAATTTAATTGAGGCACATATTAGTTTTTTTAATAGTATTTCTATCCAAATGGAAGGAAAGAACCTAGAGGGAAATACTGTTGTATACACAGATTTCTTAAATGAAAATGTAAAACTTGGTCTCGAAAACGCGAATCATATGATTGATCAGCAGCAAGATGATCTTCAGGCGATTTTTGATAAGATTTCCGACATTATGAGTTTAAGTGTTTTTTCAAAAGAATCGTTTCAAAGCGATATCGAACATGCAGAAAAGAAACGAACAGATACAATTAGCAGCGTGGATGAATTGGATTCTCTTCTGTTAAATGACTATAACAAACTACAGACTTTTTCTACAGCGCTAAGCAATAGCATTCACGCATTACAAGAAGCGACTGATAATAATGGGCAGGCTTCGCCTATGTATTATGATGCAAAAAAGTATCATAGCAACAAAGCATATAAAGTCCAAAAAGAGACTAAACAAAAAACGATGAATTATATTGAGAAAAAGAGCGAAGAAACAAAAGCTTATGAGATAAAAAAACAGCAAGAACAGATGCGAGCTCAGGTTGCATACCAGGATTATAGCCCTTACGTAGCTCCTCAGATCCCTGGTAAGAACAATGCTGCTATTCATAATGCTGCTTCTACTTCCCAGCCCCTAGGACCGCTTACAAATGCTCTAAAAGAACACAGTAAAGATACATTTGTAATAGAGAACACGGAGGGACCCCTTTATGCAAATGCTGTAGGATTCGAAGTGAAGGCAGGAACATTAGCAGGGGGATCAGCAGGTTTTACCACCGTAAAGTCAGGGTTTGAGACAAGTCAAGAAATCCTACCTGGTGAAGAACTTAAGGAAGAAGCATCTATTTCAATGGCGTCAGCAGAAGTATCGGCTAAAGCGAATATGGATGAAATTGAAATAGGAGCAGAAGCTACTTTAGTGAAGTATGACGGAGGAATTACTATACCCTTGCCTTTTACTGATGACGGATTATTTGTAGGTGGTTCTGCAGCCCTTGGTCAAGCTGGAGGATCAGTAAAAGCCGGGAAATCTGGATTTAAAATTCATTTGCCAGTTGGTCCAGGTGTTGGGTTGGTTGGTGTTGGATTGGAGATTGGGTTCAAATAGGGAGGGGAATAGTTATGGAGAGAATGCTTTTTTGGAAGAGAATGCTAATCATTGTTTTTATAGTTGGATATGTTTTAGTAGTATTTTTTAACTTGGTTTCTTCGGATAGCGTCGGTGAAAAAGCTACTCGAATTATTATTTTTACGATTGTCATGCCCCTTATGTTTTTGATTCTTTACAAGGTTGGCTCAGCAGTTATTAAGCGTACATAGGAAGGTGAGAGTAGATGGAGGATTTAGCGTATCCGTTACCGATTGGTTCAATTGTTAAGTATAAGGATTGGGAACAACTCTTAATGATCTATGGACGTCACCAAAAAAAAGGTGACACGGGGGTTATTTGGGATTACGTTGCTTGTTATTACCCTATTGGTAATATTTCGGATCAGTACAACTTATTTTTTAACCAAGAGGGTATTTTCGAGGTAGTTTTCCGTGGATATGAAAATGCTCAGGAAAAAGAATTACAGGCTGTGCTTGTTGAGCAAAAAGAGTAAAAATGATTTTAAAGCAATTCATTAAAAGAGCAAGCACATATTATGTGCTTGCTCTTTTTGTATTATAAAGCGACGTTTTTTGATTTGCGAAGCTTTTGAATATCTTTCTTTAATAAAATGTAAAGCGAAGGAATGATGAAAACTGCTAGAGCGATCATTTCAAGTGCTTCACCGCCACCTTCAAATAGCTTTACTAAGCCTTCTGCAAACAGTTCTCCTCCAAGTAAAATAAGCAGGATACCAAGGCCTTTAAAGATCCAGTTTAGGCGCAATTTTACCGTTGCTTTAACGAATAAATAAGCAACACCGAGTGCTAACACAATGCCAATTATACTTCCAGTCGCAATGGATGGGGCATGATTAGAAATTTGAGTAAGGTTGAAAATAACTAATTCCATTCCTTCACGGAAGACGGAAAGAAAGGATAAAATCAATAATCCTACACCGCTAGCCGTATTGTTAACAGATGATTTAATTGATGCAGATACGTCACTATTACGATGTAACCATAAAATAAAGTAAGCAATTAAGCCAGATGCAACGAGCATCATAATACCTTCAAATAATTCTTCCGATCCTTCTTCTAATTCCTTCGCTTCATTAAATGAAACGGTACCTACTACAATACTTACGATTAATCCAAGTGTTGCTCCTATGTATACGAAGCGGGAAAGTGATTTTTTATTCACTTTCGCTAATTGTGTCAAAATAATGCCGATTACTAGAAAGGCTTCTAAGCCTTCTCGAAACGCCAACAATAAGCTAGATGTCATACCGATACACTTCTTTAAGTGATAACGATTATCAATATCATATAGCTTGATTGTAAAAGGGAAAGCGATTTCTGTCAATCCTATTTTGAAAATTAATTGATTAAGCCGGTTCGAAGTAAATTTACGCTAACTGATGGTCTGATCTCAGCACGATTTTGTAGAATTTGTTCAAGCTGATTCGAAATATCTTTAAGCGTGCTTTCTGTTAGAGTACGTTTAAAGGTAAAATCCTGCAGTTCGATGTCAATTTTGATGTGTGCGTGAACGAAATCTAGCGTTTGAAATTTCTCTTGAATTTTCACGTTGGAATGAATGCTTACAACGTTGTAGAAAAGGTTGATTTTGTGACCAAATAAGTTCATCGTGTCGCTTAGTTCCATGTATTTATTTTTTTGATCACGCAGGATTAAGAGCATTTTGATTGATTTGAGTTTAAGGTGATACCTGAAAATAAGTCATGATGAAAGAGAACTGTGCCTATAATATTTCCCGTCTGTTGTTTTTCATTTAAAGCAAGGTAAGGAAGGACAAGGCCTTTACCAGGATCAAAAATAAATGTGCAAATTGACTGAATTGTTTCACGAGGAACAAGAGAGTGCATTTCGTCTGTTCATGACAACTATCACGTGATGACAGGGGCATATATTTTTCGATTCGGGCAGTTGTTCTATACCTTTTTGACTACTAAAGAATATAGATAACATAAGAGAATCTATTAAAACAATTAGCAGAGCAAACCCATATTATTTCATGTAAATAACCATGAAGGATACTAGAAAAGGCTATAAAATGATAGAAGAAGGAAGGTTGTATCATGAGTACGGAAATGATTCTCGCAATTAGTGTTTTTTTGATTACAACTCTCATTATTTTTTGGAGGCCGGGAAATTTAAATGAAGCTTGGCCGGCGACTGGTGGAGCAGCCGTAATCATTCTTTTGGGGATGGTTTCGGGGAGTGATATTGCAGATATTATTGATAAAATTGGCGGTGCAACCATTACGATTATTGCTACGATTGTAATGGCGGTTATTTTAGAATCATTCGGATTCTTTCACTGGTCTGCTGCAAGACTTGTTCAGTTATCAAAGGGATCTGGATATCGCCTATATTGGTATATTCAGTTATTCTGCTTTTCAATGACTTTGCTGTTTAATAATGATGGCAGTATCTTAATTACGACGCCTATTTTAATCTTAATTCTTAAAAATCTTCGTCTTAAACCACACCAACAAATTCCTTATCTGTTAAGTGGAGCGTTAATCGCTACAGCTTCTAGTGCACCTATTGGCGTTAGCAATGTAGTGAATTTAATTGCCCTTAAAATTGTGCATATGTCCCTGTATATGCATACGGCGATGATGTTTGTACCTGCATCGTTAGGACTAGCTTTTATGTCGCTACTAATGTTTCTCATTCTAAAAAAGAAGCTACCTAAAAAGCTCCCAATGTTATCATCGAACATGGAAGAAGTGTTTTTCGTAAAGCATTTTCACCCATTAAAAGGTGAAATTTCAGTAGAAACAAAGAGTCAACGAACAAAATTTATGTTAAAGATCTTGTTGTTTGTATTTTTAATGCGCTGTTTACTCTTTGTCGCCTCTTATTTCTCCATTCCTATTCAAATTGTAGCAATCGTTGGATCATTAGTGTTGTTAGGATGGCGTTGGTACTATTTCCGAACGAATCCAGTCGATATTCTGAAAAAGACGCCGTGGCAGATTTTCGTTTTTGCTTTTTCCATGTACATTATTATTTACGGATTAAATAATGCGGGGCTATCGGAGTTTTTAGTAAAGATTTGTGAGCCGATCGTGAATGAAGGACTATTTTTCGCAAGCTTCGTTATGGGGGGGCTCGTTACCGTTTTATCCAATCTATTTAATAATCATCCGGCTTTAATGATAGGAACGATCACCCTTACAGACATGAATTTAGATCCAATCACCTTAAAAACGATTTACCTTGCTAACATTATCGGCAGTGATATTGGATCATTACTTTTACCAATCGGAACACTAGCATCGCTTATGTGGATGCATATTTTACGCGAAAACAAAGTGAAGGTAAAATGGCGAGATTATTTAAACGTTTCGTTTATTGTCATTCCTCCTACATTAATTGTGACATTGTTTTTATTGTATTATTGGGTGCAAACCGTTTTTTATTAAACTTTGATAAAAACGGGTAAAGCAATGGAAGGATGTTCACAAGAATAGATGTGAAAAAAGTTGAGAAAATAAAGGGGATAAAACCTCTTGAAATTTCTTGGCTTTTTTACCATAATGAATATATGAGCATATATTCATATAAGGAGGGGAAAGAATATGGCACATTCGCACGGACACGGTCATAGTCATGGCCATCACCACGGATCCAACAATAAAAAAGCGCTAGGATTTTCATTTATCCTCATCGCTGCCTACATGATTATTGAAGTAATCGGGGGAGTTTGGACGAACAGCTTAGCGCTCTTATCAGATGCTGGGCATATGCTTAGTGACGCGGTTGCCCTAGGACTAAGCTACATGGCCATCAAATTTGGTGAAAAAAAAGCAACAAACAGCAAGACATATGGATACAAACGATTTGAAATTTTAGCGGCGTTTTTAAACGGAATTGCCTTAATCGTAATCGCTATTTTTATTTTTATTGAATCTTATCATCGGTTTACAAATCCGCCCGATGTCATAAGTTCAGGTATGTTAACCATTTCGATTATTGGACTCCTCATTAATATTGCTACTGCGTATATTTTAATGAGAGGGGATAAAGACGAAAATCTGAATGTTAAAAGTGCTTTTTTACACGTGATCGGAGATATGCTAGGATCGATCGGAGCTATTGTAGCGGCACTTCTGATCATGTTCTTTAACTGGGGGATTGCTGATGCTCTTGCTAGTGTCATCGTGGCGATTTTAATCCTTGTAAGCGGCTTTCGAGTAACGAAAGAATCTGTTCATATTCTAATGGAGGGTGCACCTCCAGGACTAGATGTAGATGACATTAAAAAGACGCTATTAGCGCTTCCTGCTGTTTCAGATGTACATGATCTTCATGTCTGGTCGATCACGTCTGATTTTCCAGCTTTGAGCTGTCACGTTGTAGTAAGGGATCAAACTGAACAGGCGAGTATTCTAAAAATGGTGAATAACGTCCTGCACGATGAGTACGGGCTCCATCATACGACCATTCAGGTAGATTGCTCGGATTCATTTTGCAACAAGGAAGATCGCTGTAACTAAAAAAGAGGCGATTATTGCGTTTGGACAATAATCGTCTCTTTTTAGTGGTGAAGAGCGTGCTCAATTGACTGCTTTAATAAATTAATAACGTGCTGATCATCATGTGAATAATAGAGGGTCGTTCCTTCGCGACGAAACTTTACTAATCTCAAATTCTTTAAGAAGCGCAGTTGATGAGAAACCGTTGATTGCAGCAAAGAGAGCTTTTCCGAAATTTCGTTCACTGAGTGTTCACCTTCAAATAAAAGGTGAAGAATGCGCAAACGGGTAGGGTCCGATAAGGCTTTGAACGTTTGGGAAACCATAAAAAGTGTTTCTTCATCAAGGCTAAACGCAGATTCTACTTTTTGTTCATCTTTCTCCATCTAGATCACCTCTTTCTGTACTATGTGTATGAAAAGGATTAGTCTTTTTAGACTAATCCTTTTCAGCAAATCCAGTCATTTTTAGTTATTAATATAACGCTCAAATACGAAACCGAAGTCTTTTACCGAATATTTAGCTTTCGTTTGTGTTAACCAGTTAAACGCTTCTCTGTTAATCGATTTAAACTGCTCCACTAACTCTGTTTCTGTGCTTTGAACACGGCTTAACGTTGTAGACGCAAGCTCAAGGCTTTGCTGTGCATGCCCGAGGGCAATTTCATTTTCATGCGTAAGCTCTTCAATTTTAATTAATGCCTTGTAAAGGTCCTTTAGTTCCTCTAAATGTTTTTTATGAACATCGATTGAGAATTTTTCAGAGCCAATGATAAATTTAATTTCTACGTCTAAATCAATCGTTCCCGCTGTTTCTAAAAGAACGTGAGAAATTTTGTTTGTATGGTAGTTATATCGGCGTAGCATACGCTTCTTGCTTGTTGCGCTAGTGCCATCTAAATGAATGAGTGCTTTATTTGTGAAACAGTATTCGTCGGACTTTGATTTGATTAAAAAGAAAATTTTCTCGTTATCTTCGTGCAAAATATAATCATCAGAATCAACCTTATCGTAGTTATCAGGGGTAATGACAGAGCCTACATCACTTAAGCCCAAAACGTCTGCAGCTACTTTTCCAAACATTACATTCATCCTCTCAATACGAAATGAGTATTCAAAAATATTATAGCACAGGTGTCAGGAAAAGAAGCGCATGAGCATGAAAGGAACATATAAAAAAGGTCGCTGCGGGCGACCTTTTTTTACGTAATTTATTTTTTAAACAAGTACGGAACTGTCGTGACAATTACATTTTTTCGATACAGTAGATACGTTCTTAGAAGAACGCCTGACTGATTGTGTAAAATGTAATGCCAGCTCTTCTTCGTAATAAACTGTGGAATAAGCACGGTTACTTGATAATTATGTTTATCAGCTTTTTCCTCAATTAAATCAATAACTCGACCCATCGGACGTATGAGGCTTCGGTACTGAGACACGAATGTGAAAAGACGAAGTTCAGGTTTCCATTTTTTCCATTTTTCTTCCATTTTTCGTTCACTTTCTCGGTCAAAAGCAACGTAGATCGCAATGACTTCGTCACCAATGGACTGTGCGTAAGCAAGAGAATTTTCAACCACTTTTGTAATACCAGCAACTGGTACAACGACAATGTTTCCTTTTATTGGCTGTGATGTTTCGCTTTCATAAATGCGAAGTTGATCTCCTACGGCATCATAATGGCTCTTGATTCGTAAAAACATAAGAACAATTAGTGGCATAAAGATTAGCACAGGCCATACTTGCGTAAATTTCGTTGTAAAGAGAATAAATACAACAAGCAGCGTGATAAGCGCTCCTAAAAGGTTAATTAGGAATCGATGTTTCCAACCTTTTGGCTTTTCTCGAATCCACTTCAGAATCATACCTGTTTGAGACAGTGTAAATGGAATAAATACCCCAACGGCATAAAGCGGAATAAGGTTTTCCGTTTTTCCTTGAAAAGCCACAATCAAAATGATTGATAAAATGCTTAGGATGATAATCCCATTTGAATAACCTAGGCGATCACCGCGAATTGAAAACATACGCGGTAAATATTTATCTGTTGCTAAGTTAACGGCAAGAAGAGGGAACGCTGAGAATCCTGTGTTTGCCGCTAAAACTAAAATCATCGCTGTTGTAACTTGGATAAAGTAATAAAGCGTGCCTCGTCCAAACGTATCAGACGCAATTTGAGAAACAACCGTTTCTTCCCCGCGTGGCGAAATTCCATACCAATACGCTAGGAATGTAATGCCTGAGAATAAGATTGCTAGTAGCAGCCCCATCATCATAAGCGTACGAGCCGCATTTTTTGCCGCAGGCTCTTGAAAGTTTGGAATGGCATTTGATACAGCTTCAACCCCTGTTAAAGCTGAACATCCAGATGTAAAAGCTTTAAGTAATAGAAATAAGCTAACTCCGGATACGTACGTACCTACAGGTGGATGAGCATGAGCAGGCGCATGGCCTGTTGCGATATTAAAAAGCCCTACTCCTATCATAATGAACAAGCCAAGAACGAATAGATAAACCGGATAAGATAAAATCGTGGCTGATTCAGTAACGCCACGTAAATTCAATACGGTAATAAAAATAACTAATACACAGGCGATTGCTACGTTGTGCTGATGTAGGGCAGGAAAAGCAGACGTAATGGCATCTGTTCCCGCAGATACACTAACTGACACCGTTAAAATATAATCTACGAGCAGTGATCCTCCAGCAATTAAACCAAATTTCTCTCCTAAGTTTGTTTTGGAAACGACGTAGGCTCCACCGCCGTGTGGATAGGCATAAATAATTTGACGATAAGAAAAAATGAGCGCAATTAACAAAATTAAAATTCCTAAAGCAATCGGTAAGGAATACCAAAAAGCTGTAAAGCCGATGGTAGCGAGTACGATGAGTACTTGCTCAGGACCATACGCTACTGACGATAGAGCATCTGAAGAAAGGATCGCCAAAGCCTTTGATTTGTTCAGGCGTTGTTCACCTAGCTCCCTTGTTTTTAACGGCTTTCCAATTAATAGTCTTTTAAGTGACATATACATATCAAGTTCACCATCCACATTATAATGCAAAGATAAAAACCAATTCATAAAAACGATAAATAAATATGCCTAATTTATTCACTTTTTTCCAAAAAACGAAACTCATGGAATAAGATCTGTGATGTATCAAAATTTTACTACATGAATTCCTCAGATATAGTAGCAGATTATTTTTAAAAAGTAACTCTTTTTTTTGCGACATTAAAAAAATAATAAATATGTTCTATAAAATTGTTGAACATTTTTCAAAAAGGATTATGATAGACGATGGGGATGATGTAACCCCATTTGAAAAATTTGTTTGGATTAACTAATCCTATTTGAGCAAACAGTATAAATGAATCATCAACTTGCTATCGCCGAGTTGATTAATGATAAAAGATAGTTCTTATAAAACGAAGGAGCAGTGGCTATGAGTACATTTTACCTTTCAAATGACGGATCAATGAAGACTTCTCTAAGAGGAAAGGACGTTCTTTCTACTCCTATGCTTAATAAAGGGGTAGCTTTTACAGAAGAGGAGAGGGAGGAATTAGGTCTAGACGGAATTTTACCTCCAACAGTACTAACCTTAGAAGAACAGGTAAAACGCGCTTATCGTCAGTTTCATTCACAGCCGAATAACCTGCGTAAAAATGTTTGGCTAAGTGACTTACATAACCGTAATATGGTGCTTTTTTATCGCTTGCTAACCGAGCATTTAAGCGAAATGCTACCAATTGTTTATACACCTACAGTCGGACAAGCGATTCAAGAATATAGTTATGAATATCATCGTCCAGGAGGCGTTTATTTATCCATCAACGATGTCGATGGTATTGAAAAAGCGTTCAACAACATTGGCGTAGACCCGAATGATATTGATTTGCTTGTTGCAACAGATTCAGAAAGTATTTTAGGGATTGGCGACTGGGGAGTTGGCGGTATTAACATTGCAATTGGAAAACTGGCTGTTTATACAGCGGCAGCAGGAATTGATCCTAGCCGCGTTCTTCCTGTTGTTTTGGATGTTGGGACAAACAATGAAAAATTATTAGAAGATCCGCTGTACATCGGAAATAGACATGGGCGTATTCGCGGAGAAAAGTATGACCAGTTCATTGATGCTTATGTGGAAAAGGCGGTCGAATTATTCCCGAATGCACTATTGCATTGGGAGGATTTTGGGAATGTCAATGCGCGCAATATTATCGACAAATATGGGGACAAAATCTTGACGTTTAACGATGATATCCAAGGAACAGGGGCTATCACACTAGCGGCTATTTTATCAGCTGTTCAGGTGACGAATACAGAGCTTAAAGATCATCGAATTGTCGTTTTTGGTCCTGGAACAGCGGGTATTGGAAACGCTGATCAAATGAGAAAAGATATGGTCTTAAACGGTCTTTCAGAAGAAGAGGCATATCAACGTTTTTGGGCAATTGATCAAAGAGGTCTTTTAACAGATGATATGGATGATTTACTTCCGTTCCAAACCCCATATGCGCGTCCAGCTACAGAGGTAAAGGACTGGGAGCGAAATGGAAATGGTATTATTTCATTGCTTGATGTCATAAAGCATGTCAAACCAACAATTCTAATCGGGACATCGGGTGTGCCTGGTGCGTTCACGGAAACGATCGTTCGTGAAATGGCAAAACATGTGGAGCGTCCTGTTATTATGCCAATGTCCAATCCTACATCGCTTGCAGAAGCAACGCCGGAAAATATCATCGAATGGACGGAAGGCAAAGCTCTTATTGCGACGGGAAGTCCGTTTGAACCTGTTGTTTATAAGGGTGTCGAATATGAGATTGGTCAATCAAATAACGCATTCATTTTCCCAGGTCTAGGACTTGGTTCAATCGTTGTAAAAGCGAAATTAATTACAGATGGCATGTTTGCAGCAGCAGCAAAAGCGGTAGGTGATATGGTGGATAGTCGTAAACCTGGTGCTTCTCTGCTTCCGAGCGTAAAGGAAATTCGTTCCGTTTCGTTAGCGGTAGCTATTGCGGTGGCGAAAGTGGCGATTGAAGAAGGAATTGCTCAAGATCCCGTAGAAGATATTGAAAAAGCAGTAAAAGAAGCAATGTGGCATCCAATCTATAAGCGAGTAGAGGCACAATAAATGTTTAAAAGGGGAGAGCTTTGGCTGATATCCTTAGCTCTCCTTTAATTTTCTATATGGCTAAAAATGAATTTTTGAAGGCAATAATCTGCATAATGAAACGCATCAATTTCTGTCAAGCGTTCGCTGTACGGGCGATATTTATCTTCTTCAAATGCTGTAGAAAATTCAGTGATTTCTTCCTGCATCACGTGACGCAATTCATGGAAAATCGTTTGGAGAAGTTCATAATAGTCATTGAACGAAAAGATAAAAATGACCTTAATTTCACGCCAGTACATACCGGAAGAAAAAAGGAAGATTTCTACTTCCTCTTGCCCAAGGTCGGCTGCAATTTTATTGGCATCACAGGTGTCACAAAATACAATCGGAACGTCAATAAATGTTTCCATGCAATGAAATACTTCGTGTTGCAATATATCTAAATTCCAAGAAAATGAATCTTCCATTACATACCAATTGTTGTATTCTTGAAAAAATCCCCTTTTATCTAGTATTTCTCGAAGTGTTTTTTTCATCGTTAAGCTCCTTTCACTTTATATTCCCTTCTTTATGCTAAAAATAAAGGTTATTTTACGAAATATTATGAATAGAATAACTTTTTTATGTACAAATTTGGTGCATTGACAATTCTGCTTCTAATATAGTAACTTGATATTAACAACTCAATTATATAAAGCTTAATCTATTAGAGCGGGGGACCCGACCTGGTGCTATGTACCTAGGGGTGAATCCTTTTTTTGAAAAGGTAGGATACTCTCAAATCCGAATCCGACAGCTAACCTCGTATGCTTATTGAGAGAAAGACTGTATTTATTGTACGCAAAAAGACTGTTCTTTCTTTAGGGACCAGTCTTTTTTTATACGCTAATATAGGATTTCCGTTTTTCGACGAATTAAACTTGAAGAGAAGAGGTAGAGGCACTTGCTGTCACGCCAGGTTAAAATTAGTCCACCACAGTTTTTAATTTTGACGTTTGTCGTTTTTATCATATTGGGTACTATGTTACTGAAGATGCCAATTTCTTCTAATCAGCCTATTAGCTGGCTTGATTCTCTATTTACGATTACATCCGCTATGACCGTGACGGGATTAGTGGTAGTCGATACTGGAACAGCATACAGCTATGTAGGACAGGTCATTATTATGATTTGGATTCAAATTGGCGGACTTGGAATTATGTCTTTCGCTATTTTGTTCTTCATGTTTTTAGGAAAAAAAATCGGATTTCGGGAGCGCGTACTAATTCAACAATCCTTAAATCAGACAACCATAGGAGGAGTCATTCGCCTTGTGCGATCGCTTTTTGCTTTCTCACTTATTATCGAGGGAATTGCGGTTCTATTCCTTTCGATTCGTTGGGTTCCCGAGCTAGGTTGGGGAAAAGGGTTGTATTATAGCCTTTTCCATGCGGTCTCTGCTTTTAACAATGCCGGGTTTGGGCTTTGGCCTGATAATCTGATGAAGTATGTGGGAGATCCGATTGTAAACCTTACGATAAGTGGGTTGTTGATTTTAGGTGGATTGGGCTTTACGGTGATGGCGGATGTTTGGCGTAAGCGGACATTCAGCAAGCTGAGCTTACATTCAAAATTAATGATTGTAGGTACTATTGTTTTAAACATCGTAGCTATGGTCATCATCCTATTGCTGGAAATGAACAATGCCAAAACGCTTGGTTCACTTTCCTGGTCAGATAAGCTTTGGGCTGCATATTTCCAAGGAGTCAGCCCTCGAACGGCCGGTTTTAACACGATTGATGTTACCCAAATTAACGATTCTACTGCTTTCTTTACCATTATTTTGATGTTCATTGGAGCAGGGAGCGCTTCAACGGGTGGGGGCATTAAGTTAACGACCTTTATAATCATCGTTTTAGCCGTTTTTACGTACCTGAAAGGGAAAGAAGAAATCACAACGTTCAAGCGTTCGATTGACAACAAACTCGTTTTTAAATCATTGGCAATCGCGATGATTAGCATCCTGTTTGTAATACTCGCCGTTTTTATACTCAGTATTACAGAAAAAGCTCCATTCGTAAAAATTGTTTACGAAGTCGTCTCAGCATTTGGGACTGTTGGATTGTCCATGGGGTTAACATTTGATCTCACATGGATTGGCAAAGTAGTGCTAATTTTCATTATGTTCTTAGGTAAGTTAGGACCATTAACATTAGCATTCTCATTAGCACGAAGAGATTCCTCTAAAATCCGCTATCCGAAAGAGGATGTTCTTGCAGGGTAGTATAACTGGGAAGTAAGAACCATTTTCCTTTCTTCTGTTCTTAAAAGAGGAAAAATTCTGTTAATATGAATAAGAGACATACAATATTCACCTAGAAAAGTGCTTTCTTCACCATAGAGAAATAGGTAGCGCTTTAATAAGGATAAATTAACAACAACATATGTAGGGGGAGGCCATCTATGAAAAAGCTCAGATTGGGAATTGCAACACAGATACTTATTGGTTTAGTACTAGGTGTAGTAGTTGGGGTTATTTGGTATGAGAATCCAGGCGTGGAAACATATTTAAAACCTTTTGGGGACTTGTTCTTACGCTTAATTAAAATGATTGTTATTCCGATTGTTGTATCAACATTAATCGTTGGTGTAGCAGGAACAGGTAGCGGAAAAAATGTTGGACGATTAGGTGGAAAAACGATTCTTTATTTCGAAATCATCACAACATTTGCGATTGTTTTAGGTGTACTACTAGCGAATATTTTCCAAGTTGGACACGGGGTAGATCTTCAAGCTGGTACGAAAGCAGATATTAGCCAATATCAAGAAACAGAAAAATCTCAAGAACAAAAAACAGTGGCAGAGACGTTCTTGCATATTGTACCAACGAACTTATTCCAATCTCTTGCTGAAGGAGACATCTTAGCGATTATCTTCTTCTCTGTTCTATTCGGTATTGGAGTAGCTGCGATCGGAGAAAGAGGAAAACCAATCTTACAATTCTTTGAAGCCACGTCACATGCCATGTTCTATGTTGTAAATCTAGTGATGAAATTTGCACCTATCGGAGTATTTGCTCTAATTGGTGTAACGGTTTCGAAGTTTGGTGTAGATTCATTACTATCATTAGGAAAGCTTGTCATTTTAGTTTATGCCGCTCTTATTTTCTTCCTAATTGTTGTATTAGGATTTGTGGCTAAAATGTGTGGAGTGAATATCTTTAAGTTTTTACGCTACATGAAGGACGAGCTGTTGCTTGCCTTTAGTACATCAAGCTCTGAAACAGTACTACCACGAGTAATGGAGAAAATGGAAAAACTAGGATGTCCAAAAGCGATTGTTTCCTTTGTTATTCCAGTAGGTTATTCCTTTAACCTAGATGGGGCCGTATTGTATCAGGCCATTGCTTCTTTATTCCTTGCGCAAGTGTATGGCATTGATTTAAGTATCGCCCAGCAGCTTACATTAATCTTAATGCTGATGCTTACATCAAAAGGAATGGCGGCTGTTCCAGGAGCTTCATTAGTTGTACTTCTTGCAACGCTTGGTACGATCGGCGTGCCTCCTGAAGGACTTGCATTTATCGCTGGAGTGGACCGTATCCTTGATATGGGACGTACAGTAGTGAACTTGACAGGTAACGCACTAGCAGCTGTTGTCATGTCAAAATGGGAAGGCGTTTATAACCCTCAAAAGGGAACTGAGATTATGACAAATTCTTATCAAGAAAAAGTATCTTAATAAATAGGAAGAAATCCGTCACGGTACGTGACGGATTTTTTCATTCTACGGGATTCGCGATCATTTGAAAATGCCCCGGCAACAGCTGAATTTTACAAGGCGTTTCTAAGACGTGTTCGCCATCTGTATCAATGGAGTGTGGCTGTAAGGTCTGAATATCAATCGATGTTCCTTGGACATGAATGATATTTTCACTAAACTCTTGGTTAAAAATACGAGAAGAAAAAAATTCTTTTAATGTTTGAAGATCCGTATTTTTTACCATTAGAATATCAAGTGTTCCATCATTATATGACACATTCGGAATGAAGGAAGACATTCCTCCTATATATTCTCCGTTCCCAATTAGGAGCATGACTAATTCTTCATTATATTGCTGTCCATCAACTGTTACGCTTACGTTGAGCGTATCGGCCTCTTTTAACGTTCGAAGAGTACTTAAATAATAGCCTAGCTTTCCGAACAATGATTTTTCATTTGGGTCAATATTTTTGGAAACTTCCTCAACTAATCCCATTCCCAAAAAGTTAAGAAAATAATGCTCGTTTGCTTGAGCTACGTCTACGTGCGTCGTATAGCCTTGGACGATCGTTTGAACAGCCTGTTTAATATTTTGCGGAATCCCTAACGTCCGTGAGAAGTCATTGCATGTTCCACCCGGAATAATCGCGAGCGTTGGGCGCTTATGAAGGGGAGCTAGCCCGTTGGTACATTCAAAGACCGTTCCATCGCCGCCAAAGACAATTACTGTGCTTACGTGCTCTCCGTATTGCCGACAAAACTCTTTTGCATCGCCTTCTTTTTTCGTATGGAGAATTTTTAAGTCGTTATATTTCATTGATAGCTCAGGCAAAATGTCCTTTAAAGAATTCACTAAATTACCGTTTCCGGCTTTTGGATTAATGATTACAAGGGCTTGATCTGTTTGATTTTCCATCGTTTACGATCCTCCGTGACAGAGTATGTTATTTCAAAACGAGCGTATGTGCTCTTGTTTACAGTCATTCTTTTGTTTTTCCTTTTTCGGTGACTTTTAAACTATTATGATTATGATACATAGAGATGATTTCTTATATAAATGTAATAAAAGTCAAGACTCCCAAGCAATTGAATACAAGAAGTCGCTGGTTCGAACGAGCAAAGGATAAGGTGTTTATTTCCTTTCTGAACTTGACCGCTTCTTTCACAACAAAAAGTGATGTATAATTTAAAAGCGGTGCCCAAATTGGGTATACTGATCATACATTAAAAGAACAACTTAAAAGAAATGGAGATATATATGAGTACTGAAAAAATGAAAGATATTATTGATGGACGACGTACGTTTGCGATCATTTCACATCCAGATGCCGGGAAAACAACGCTTACTGAGAAACTGTTGTTGCTTGGGGGAATGATTCGTTCCGCTGGTACAGTTAAAGCGAAAAAAAGCGGAAAGTATGCAACCTCAGATTGGATGGAAATTGAGAAGCAGCGTGGAATTTCCGTTACTTCAAGTGTTATGCAATTTTCTTACAGCGATCATCATATTAATATTGTTGATACACCAGGTCACCAAGATTTCAGTGAGGATACGTACCGTACGTTAACAGCCGTAGATAGCGCAGTAATGGTAATTGACGGAACAAAAGGGATCGAGGAGCAAACTCTTAAATTATTTAAGGTTTGTCGTATGCGTGGAATTCCTATTCTGACGTTTATCAACAAACTAGACCGTGAAGGAAAAGACCCTCTGGAATTGTTAGAGGAGATTGAAGACGTGTTAGAAATTGAATCATACCCTGTTACGTGGCCAATTGGAATGGGAAAACGATTCCAAGGTACGTATGACCGCTTTACGAAAAAAATTGAGATTTATCGCGGAAACGAAGATTCATTCCACGTAGATTTCGACGGTAAAGAAGCAAGCGATGAAGTGCTTCAAAACGTGACTCCTGAATACGTAGAAACGCTTAAAGATGAGATTTCTCTTTTAGACGAAGCGGGTAATGATTTCTCCGTTGAAAAAGTGAAAGCTGGAGAGCTTACGCCTGTATTCTTCGGAAGCGCGATTGCAAACTTTGGTGTTCAATCGTTCTTTGATGCATTTTTAAACTTAACGTCTCCACCCCAACCAAGAAATTCAAGCATTGGAGAAATTACGCCTGAATACAAAGATTTCTCAGGATTTATCTTTAAAATTCAAGCAAACATGAACCCAGCTCACCGCGACCGCATTGCATTTGTTCGTGTATGTTCTGGAAAATTTGAACGTGGAATGAACGTAACGCTTGCTCGTACGGAGCGAAAAATGAAATTGGCACAGTCTCACCAGTTCTTAGCTTCTAGTCGTGAAACGGTTGATGAAGCTTATCCAGGGGATATCATCGGGCTATATGATGCAGGGAACTACCAAATTGGTGATACAATTATCGGAGAAGGTCAAGTGTTCAAATTTGAGCCGCTACCGAAATTCCCACCGGAGCTTTTTGCAAAGGTACGTGTTAAAAATGCGATGAAGCATAAGCATTTTGAAAAAGGGATTACACAGCTCGTGCAAGAAGGAGCTGTACAGCTTTATCGTACGCCTTATTTCAACGATCTGATCCTAGGAGCAGTAGGGGAGCTACAGTTCCAAGTATTTGAGCATCGTATGAAAGCTGAATACAATGTTGATATTGAATTCAGCAGAATGCAGCATAGTATTGCACGCTGGGTTGATAAAAAGCAGTTGAAAGATGGCATGACCGATTCTCGTGTATTACATGTCGAAGATCGTGATGACCATAGCGTATTGCTGTTTGAAAATGAATTTGTCTTCCGTCTCTTCCAAGACAAATACCCAGATGTTAAATTGTTGAATATTTTCGAAGTATAATATTGAAGTTCAGGGGCGTTTGCTCCTGAACTTTTCTTTATTTATCCGAAAATTAAGAATTAAAAAATAATAATTATTTCAAAATAGCATTTGACATTTTGGAGCAAACATTATAGAGTAGGACAAGTATTCAAACAAATGCATAAACGAATTCTTCTTATTGAGAGAGACGGAGGGACTGGCCCTACGATGTCTCGGCAGCGGACTTAGAACGAAGTGCTGTGCCAAATCCAGCAGGGATTACCCTGAGAAATAAGAAGAGGATTTCTTATAAATTGTCATAAGGCCTCTTCTTACGTATAAGAAGAGGCTTTTTTCGTGCAAATTAAAAGGAGAGGTGAAGGAACGTATGACGGAAACAAAAAGTAATCCATGGGCGCTTCTGCCGTTATTTATATTTCTTGCTTTATTTATAGGTTCAGGTGTGATTACAGGTGACTTTTATAAGCTTCCCGTGGTCGTGGCGATCTTGATTGCGTCGGCTGTCGCGTTAGTGATGAATCGAAAGGATTCGCTAACGGTTAAGATGGAACGTTTTGCTAAAGGAGCAGGACACCCTGATATTATGATTATGGTATTTATTTATATTTTAGCAGGTGCTTTTGCTGAAACGGCAAAGGGAATGGGAGCAGTAGAGTCGACTGTTAATCTTGCTCTTACAGTGATTCCACAAAACTTGTTAATTGTAGGTCTCTTTATTATTGGAGCATTCATTTCATTAGCCATGGGAACATCCATGGGGACTATTACCGCTTTAGCTCCAATCGGTGTAGGAATTAGCCATCAAGTAGATATTAATGTGGCATTATGTATGGCTGCTGTCGTAGGCGGGGCGATGTTTGGTGACAACTTATCCGTGATTTCAGATACGACAATCGCAGCAGTTCGAACACAGAAAACAAAAATGACGGATAAGTTTAAAATGAACTTTCTAATCGTCTTGCCAGCGGCTCTTATTACAATCGTTATTTTGTTTTTTGTCGCATCCGGTGCACATTCACAAATTGATATAAAAGATTTTAATTGGGTGAAAATTATTCCTTACATTGGTGTTTTAGTTGCAGCACTGTTTGGATTGAACGTTCTTGTTATTTTATCGGGAGGAGTCATCCTGGCTGGAATTATTGGATTAGCAGACGGTTCTTATACACTTTCAAGCCTGTTTCAGAAAATGACAGACGGTATTTTTGGAATGTCAGAGCTGATTATCTTAGCTCTACTAATCGGTGGTATGGTTGAACTGATCAATCATAATGGAGGTATTCAGTACTTGCTCAATACCTTAACTAGAAAAATTCGTTCTCCAAAAGGAGCACAATTTGGGATGGCTGGCTTAGTAAGTGCAACAGATCTAGCAACAGCGAACAATACGATTTCCATTATTACCGTGGGTCCTTTAGCGAAGAAAATTGCAGACCAATATGGTATTGATAATCGTAAATCGGCAAGTATTTTGGATATTTTCTCATGTAGTATGCAGGGGCTAATCCCATACGGTGCACAGTTACTGACCGTTGCACAGTTAGCTTCTATCTCACCAATTAGTGTACTGCCATATTCGTTCTATCCAATTTTAATTGCTATTTGTGGTATTCTATCTATTGCTACAGGCTATCCAAAACTGAAGCGTTCAAAAGAAACGAGCGGGATTTAAAAAGAAGCAGGGTATCCTGCTTCTTTTTTGTTTAAATTATGAAATTTACTGCTATAATTTTGATAAGTAGAAAAGCATGGAGAGGAGATTTGTATTGTTTAAATCGAAGCTGCAGTTTTGGACATTTGAAATTTTACTTATTGTTCTAATTATATTTGTGAGTACACAAATATCCTTTATCTTTAAACCAATTGGAACATTTGTCAGTACATTATTTTTTCCTGTTCTTATTTCAGGATTTTTGTATTTTCTTTTTATTCCAATTGTACGACTGCTTGAAAAAATTAAAATTCCGAAGGCACTCGCAATTATTATCCTGTATGCCATTTTTGTAGGATTAGTGACGCTTTTAGGAGCGCTTGTAGGGCCAGCACTATCAAAACAGGTGACAGATCTAGCGGACAATATGCCGCAGTATGTGGACCAAATTCGTACGTTAATAAATGATTTATCGAATTCAAAAGGGTTTAAATGGATTGTAACACAGGACTATGTTTCCATTAAAAAAGTAGAAAATTCATTGGTTGATTTCTTTTCTAACTTCACGAAAAACATTACATCCAGTCTTGCTACCATTTTTGGTGTGATTACGAATATCACATTAACGATTGTAACAGTGCCGTTTATTCTATTCTATATGCTGAAAGATGGTCACAAGTTTCCGAATGCGCTTATTCGTTTTCTTCCTCAAACCTATCGCAAGCAAGGCTTAACAATTATTGATGATACAGGTGAGACGCTTGCAACTTACATTCAAGGCCAAATTATTGTTTGTATTTTCGTTGGAGTATGTACGTATATAGGGTACTTAATCATCGGACTTCCTTACGGTTTAGTGCTTGCGATACTTGGTGCAATTACGAATATCATTCCATATGTAGGGCCATTTATTGGAGCAGCTCCAGCCGTTGTTATCGGGCTTTTTGGCTCGCCAACGCTAGCGATTCTCGTTATTGTGGTAATCGTAGTCGTACAGCAGTTAGATGGGAACTTTATTTCCCCGCTTGTAATCGGCAAACGACTAGATTTACATCCGCTTACGATTATTATTATTTTATTAGTAGCAGGTAACTTGGCAGGGATTTTAGGAATGATCTTAGGTGTTCCGGTTTATGCGGTTTCCAAAACGATTGTGTTAAATATCGCGAAGTTTGTTAAGCTACGCTCTCAATACAAAAAAGGACTGCGTAACGAAGATATCGAGCTTTAAAAGTCGAGGATAGCCAGTTGTGGCTATCCTCATTTGTTTGTTATTCAAAGACATAGGACAAAGCTTGTAAGGCCTGTGTGGGGGTTTCTACAACGATATTTGCCTTATTAGAGAGCTCTTTTAGCGCATGATGAAATTCCTGTGGTCGGATTAAAATGAGCGGTTTACCGAGGCTTATAGCGGCTGATGCATCCATAGCAGTATTCCACTGTTTATACTTTTCACCAAATAGAGCTATCACAACATCCGCTTTACTCATCAAGATTGTCGTACGGAAATTATTGAAAGACGAAGCCGCTTCATCTTTTAATATAGCGTTTGGCTGCTTTCCTAAAATCTCTTCGCCGATATTATCGGAACGATCATGATTTTCCATTGGTCCCACAAAATCAATCGGCAAGTTTTGCTCTTTCGCATGCTGTTTAAGTTCGTCTCTCCAGTTATCATGAATTTGTCCAGCTAAATAAACGGTTAGCTTCATTTTATTTCCTCCTTTTTATATAGTTTACCTCATCAGACAAGAAGCTCAAACTTATGTCGTAAATGGAAGAAAATATTCGGTTTTAAAATATTTCTAGGGAAATATGTCGAGTAGAAAAGAAGCATTTTGAGGAGGGAATAGGAGAATAAAAAAAGGACGGAAGAAATCCGTCCTTTTAGTTATTCCATCATTGCTGTTAACTTCTTAGATAGAAGAAGCAGAAGTAATCCGGCTACGATAACCGCAATACCGATGATTCCAAATACCTCAAAGAATCCTAATGATTCTGTTGTTGAAGCTAATTGACCAGCGACAACGTTTGCTACACCTGAGCTTGATAACCAAACACCCATTAATAGTGAAGCTAATTTAATTGGCGCGATTTTACTTACCATTGATAATCCAACTGGAGAAAGCATTAATTCCCCAACTGTATGGAAGAAGTAAGTCATAACAATAAATAGCATGTTTGCTTTTGTTGTCATTTCACCTGCACTACCACCTGTTTGCATAACTGCAAGTAGTAATACCATGAATCCTACACCTAGGAAAATAAGACCAAAGGCCATTTTCGTTGGAATTTTTAAGTCACCGCGTTTTGAATTCCCTAATTTGAACCATAGCATTGAGAATAGTGGTGCTAGTACAATGATGAAGAATGGGTTTAAAGATTGGAACCAAGAAATCGGAACTTCCCATCCAAAGATTGTACGATCAATAAAGTCTTGCGTATACAGTGTTAATGACGAACCAGCTTGTTCAAATCCTGCCCAGAAGAAGACAACGAAACAAGCAAGAATTAAGATAACAGCCGTACGCTGTTTTTCTTTTTTTGTTAGTGGTTGTTTTTCTTTTGCTACGTGCTCAGCTGATTTTTGTGGTTTTCCAGTAGGTGTTTTCCCAATGTCACCTAAGAAGCGATTTCCTAATACATTGAATAAAATTTGACCTACGATCATACCGATACATGCTGCTAGGAATCCATATTTGAATCCGTAGTGAACAACACCATTAATTGTTGTTTTAAAGTATGTTTCAGCTAAGTACCCACACACAAGCGGTGCGAACACAGCTCCTAAGTTAATACCCATATAGAAAATCGTAAAGGCACCGTCACGACGGCTATCATTTGGTCCGTAAAGCTCACCAACGATTGTAGAAATATTTGGTTTAAAGAATCCGTTACCGATAATCAGTAATGCAAGACCAAGGTAAAACACTTCTTTACTTTGATAAGCGAATAATACAAAGTTTCCGGCTGCCATTATGATACCACCGATTGTAATCGCTAGACGCTGACCTAAGAAACGGTCTGATAAATACCCACCAATGATTGGCGTTATATATACGGCTCCAGTAAAGAACCCATAAATTTGTAGAGCAGTCGCTTTCTCAAAGCCGAGTCCTCCACTGATTAATTCAGTTGTAAGGTAGAGAACAAGAATGGCTCTCATCCCATAATAACTAAAACGTTCCCACATCTCTGTTAGGAATAATAAATAAAGACCAGGTGGATGCTTTTTCTTTGGCTGTTGTTCTCCAACAGGCGCTTTTTCCACAGCTGCTTCCATATCTTCTGCCTCCTCTATGACGAATGAATTATTTGAATTTACAAAATATTATTCATTAATATAATTATTCAGAGATAATGTTAATGAATATTCTGTAAATAAACACCGAAAAAAATGATTGTCTAAAACCTTTTGATATAAAAGAATAATTCAGACAATTCAAAAAATCAAAAAGTGTTACCTGTAAAATAATTTAGCATTAATTATTTTATTTGTAAATTAATTATTAATATATCAATATACTTAAAATTCGTCAATACGATGATTATTAAAAAAAATGTATTTTTATTTACGTGATCGCGCTAAAGCGTTGATAATAGTAAGGTTAGGGAATAGTTAAGTCTTGAAAATTTTTTAGAAAAAAGTTTATTACACGTTTATGTAAAAATGAATCAAAAAAATTTTCAACATCAAATTGATGATCTGTAGCAATAGTTTGCTCATTTTTACGGAAGATATGTAAGAAGCAGAAGGGCAAAATGAAGCCGAATGTTTAGCAAAAAAAGGTAGAAGATCCGCGGATCTTCTACCTTTTTTTGTTTATTTAATATAGGTCGTTAATCAAAATGGAAGGTAGGAATGCTAAGATTTTTCGAACGTCTGGCCACAAGCAAATAAATGGTGCCGATAAACGACCAGATAACTCCTATTAGCAGGGAATGTTTTTCTAAATGAAACCATAAGAAAAGAATGAACAAAAGCCCAAAGCATGGAAATACAGCATGTTGAATAATGGATGTGAACGTATGACGTTTTTGTCGTAAAAAATAATGAGCGAATACGGCAATATTCACTGCGCTAAAAGCGACTAGAGCTCCGAAATTAATTAGTGAAGTGGCCGATTCCAGTGTTAAGAACAAGGAAGTACATGAAATGGCCCCGACAAAGAGAATGTTCCAAATGGGCGTTTTTGTCTTCGGATTCACATATCCAAAAATTTCACGTGGCAAATACCCGTCTCTTCCCATCGCAAAGAGAAGACGGGAGGCGCTCATGTGAGAAGCTAATCCAGAAGCAATCGTTGACGTAAGAGCGGCTGCTACAAAGATGGATTGAAATAGCTTCCCACCTAACGAATATGCAATCTCGGCAGAAGCACCCTCGAGATCTTTAAACTGATCCGCAGAAGGAAAAAGTAATTGTGCAAAATAAGAAACAGCGATAAACAAAATACCTCCAATGAGTGCAACAAGCAGGATACCTTTTGGAACCGTTCTTTTTGCATCTATTGTTTCCTCTGATAGTGTTGTGACTGCATCAAATCCTAAAAACGAAAAGCATAAAATAGAAGCTCCGTTTAGTAGAAGAGAAGCAGATAAGTTTCCACTCGCAAAGGGAGTAAACGACCATGAACCGTATGATTGAGTGGAGCTTAAAACAATAAAAACAATCGCTACGATGACTTGAAAAAGTACAAGAATACCGCCGAATGACACCGCTACTTGAACGCTAAAAATATTCAGCAACGTCATGATGACAATAAATGTTAGAATCCATACAGACTTCGGAACGTTTGGAAATAACGCTGATAAATAGATATTCGTTAACAGCGCATTAATCATAGGAAGAAACAAGTAATCTAACATTGCAGCCCAGCCAACTAAAAAACCAACACTCGGATTGATGGATTGCTGAACATATGTATAGGAAGACCCTGCGTTCGGAAATGCTCGTACCATTTTTCCGTAGCTAAAGGCTGTAAACAAAATGGCAATGAGAGTGAACGTATATGCACCTGAAACGTGTCCATTCGTCGAATCTGTCACAATTCCGAATGTATCGAAGACTGCCATTGGCGCCATGTAACCTAATCCAATCACAACAATGTGCCAGAGCTTAAGTTTTTTTGCAAAGTAATCAGTTGATGACAAAGTGTGTACCTCATTTCGTATGAATAATAATAAATTATAAATTATTATTATTCTTTTAAAAAGAATTGTTTTTCCCGAGTGCTGACTTTTTTCTCGAGTGCTGATCACACGGGTAGTAGAGCATTAGAGATTCTCTAATCCTTTGAAAGATAACGGAAAAAACGACTTCAAACAAACGTTTGTTTAGAAATGATTTATGAAATAATTGACATAAATTCAGCTTAATGTTAACTTTTTTATATATTAAGTTTACATATAAGTAGGTACATAAAAAATTAGTTCGATGGGGTGAGGTAGAATGGAGACAGTAGCAAAGAAAATGAATTGGAGCGAATTGGCTGAGGGAGTGATAAATGGAACGAAGATTTCAAAAGAGAATGCCCGGTCCATTTTAACTTCTCCAAACAAAGATATTCTGCAATTAATGGATGCCGCTTATCAAATACGTCATCATTATTTTAGTAATAAAGTAAAGTTAAACATGATCATTAATACGAAATCAGGTCTTTGCCCTGAAGATTGTGGCTATTGCTCACAGTCGATTGTATCTGAGGCCCCTATTGATAAGTATGCCTGGTTGACGAAGGAGAAAATCGTAGAAGGAGCATATGAAGCAAAACGACGAAAAGCAGGTACGTATTGCATTGTAGCATCAGGTAGAAAGCCGACAGACCGCGAAGTCAATCATGTCATTGGAGCAGTTAAAGAGATCAGAGAACAAACGGATTTAAAAATATGCTGTTGTCTTGGATTTTTAAATGAGGATCAAGCTTCACGTTTGGCAGAAGCAGGTGTTCATCGCTACAACCATAATTTGAATACACATGCTGATCACTACGAAAGTATTTGTTCTACTCATACATATGAAGATCGGGTAGAGACGGTTAATCATGCAAAAGATGCTGGTATCTCACCATGCTCCGGCGCCATATTTGGAATGGGTGAGACGCTTGACCAAGTCGTTGACATTGCATTTGAATTAAACCGACTGGATGCTGACTCCATTCCATGTAATTTTTTAGTAGCAGTCGAGAAGACACCATTAGAAGGAACAAAAGAATTAACCCCCCTACAGTGCTTGAAAATTCTTGCAATGATGCGGTTTGTAAATCCAACTAAGGAAATTCGAATTTCAGGGGGACGGGAAGTAAATCTAAGGGGATTACAGCCGCTCGGGTTATATGCAGCTAATTCAATTTTTGTGGGCGATTATTTAACAACAGAAGGACAGGAGCCTACGGATGATTGGCAGTTAATAGAAGACTTAGGATTTGAAATTGAGGAATGTGCATTATAAAAGGAGACGGTCACAAGGCCGTCTCCTGCTTTATTTTGCTTTTTCTGGGTAACGAGACTTTAATGTGTCAGCAGAATGAAGTAATTGAGCTTGTTCTTTCTCGCTTAGTGATAGTTCTATAATGCGCTGAATCCCGTCCTTATTTATAACGGCAGGCACCCCTATGTAGACGTTATCTATACCGTATTGGCCTTCTAAGAGCGTAGAAACGGTTAGAATGGATTGTTCATTATTCAAGATCGCTCTTGTAAGACGAACGAGTCCCATCGCAATGCCGTAATAGGTTGCTCCTTTACGATTAATGATCTGATAGGCGGCATCTCTTACATTAACGAAGAGCTGTTGCATATCTGGATGAAGAGGTGCTTCTACACCATTTAAAAATTGCTGAATTGGCACGCCTCCAATTTGAGCATGACTCCAAACGGGCAATTCTGTATCACCATGCTCGCCTATAATATAGGCATGAACGTTTCGAGGGTCGATGTGAAAGTAATCACTTAGTAAATAGCGAAATCTTGCTGTATCCAATATTGTTCCAGATCCAATAACTCTTTCTTTCGGTAATCCAGATAGCTGCCACGTAACGTAGGATAGAATGTCAACAGGGTTCGTTGCGACCATCAGAATTCCTGAAAATCCACTTTCCATGATGGCAGGGACGATTTTTTTGAAAATGTCGATATTTTTCTCTGATAAATCCAAACGAGTTTCTCCAGGCGCCTGATTAGCGCCTGCAGTAATGACAACGACATCTGCGTCTTTGCAATCTTCATAGTCACCAGCTGAAATGGTGAGAGGATTACCAAAGGGAACAGCGTGATTCATGTCAAGAGCTTCTCCGAGCGCTTTTTCCTTGTTTGCGTCAATTAGCACAAGTTCATTTACTAGTCCTTGATTGACAAGCGAAAATGCATAGCTTGATCCGACGAATCCGGTACCGATTACAGCCACTTTTCGAGTTTTAGAAAGATATTGCTTACCCATAAGTTATCACCTTTCTGTAAGCCTCATTTTAACTACATATTTATTATAACATTGGTAAATAAGGGATTTTGTTACAAAAAACATACGAAATTAATACAAATTATTGAACATGTTTTGAAAAGGCGTTTGACAGATTCACATATCTTACATATAATAATCTTTGTTTCGAGATATTACATTTCAAGATATGTAATAAAATAAACACATTGAACTCTAGGTATTTTTAATTATTTTTCATTCATAAATCTTGAAATAACAATAATTTAATTGAAAATATAGTAAATGATAGGATATTATAGTAAAGGTTTACTCATTCGAGTTGATATGTATTTATTTGAAATTATTTATTTTTAGGAGGAAATCATGAACAAACGTTACGAAGTAGCAGGTTTATTTATTCGAATCGTGCTAGGAATTACCTTTTTTATTCACGGTTTAACGAAATTCCAAGACGGAATTAGCAATACGGTAGGTTTTTTCAACAGTGTCGGAATTCCAGGATCTTTAGCTTATGTAGTGGCTATTATTGAATTAGTAGGAGGCTTACTATTAATTCTAGGTCTAGGCACACGTTGGGTATCAGCATTGCTATTTATTGTAATGCTTGGCGCAATGATTACGGTGAAGTTCTCAGCAGGATTTGTTGGGGGCTACGAGCTTGACCTGGCTCTATTAGCAATGGCACTTTATCTTGTCATCTCAGGCAGTAAAGTATTATCAATCGATAAACTATTTACAAAAGAATCTACTTATTAATAAGCAAAAAGAGCATGGAGATTCATTTCTCCATGCTCTTTTTGTGTATAAAAGTGGGGGAGGAGACGAAATGATTCGCTTTTTCCCTCTGACTTTGTTTATTTGATTCGAACGGAGCTCTGTTCATCTACAGGAATGTTAACGTAAAGAATATCATTCTTGTTATCATAGAAGTATGAGCGAGATTTCTTCTGATTTTCTGCTAATGTTTGAACGGCCGTGTACTTTTGGTTGCCTGCTTGTACTTTTACCGGCTTATTCACTGTGTGTAGCTTTAGCGTATATTGCTTAAGTTTTGATTCATATCCTTTTGCCATCTTCTGTTGCGTAAACACTACATTTTTACCTTGACGTAGTACACTCAGATTCGTCTGATTGAATTTACCTTGTTTATATTGATAAGTCTTTCCATCATCTTCATAGAACGTGTAGGATGCTTTTTGATCTAAATAAGTGTCTAAGATAAGGTTTGTTAATGGCTTCTCATCTGTATATTGCTGAACGTCACGCGTTGGAATCATCGAATTCTTCTTCACAAAAATAGGTAAATCACCTAAAGCAACGTTTTGTGAAATCGTTTGTCCACCATTGTATTCTTGACCAGTCCAGTAGTTGATCCATTTCGTACCACGAGGTAAATAAATGTCGCGCTGTGTTTGGCCTTCTTTTACAACTGGAGCTAACATCATTGAATCACCAAACATGTATTGGTCGCTAATGTTATACGTCTTTTCATCATTTTGGAATTGATATACAAGCGGCTGTTGTACTGGTTTTCCAGTATCCGCTGCTTCTTTAAATTCGTTATATAAGTATGGAAGTAACTGATAGCGCATTTCAATATACTTTTTACTGATTTTTTCAATTTCTGGACCGAATGCCCACGGTTCTTGACCTTGTTTTACGGCTGCTTTTGCGTCACTATCGTAGTGAATACGAGAGAATGGTAGGAAAGCGCCAACTTCAATCCAACGAGCATACATTTCTGGTGTTGGACGTTGTGCAAATCCACCGATATCATTTCCAACAAACGCGACACCGGAAAGACCAATGTTCATATTCATCGGAAGAGACATTTGTAGGTGCTCCCACGTTGAAGCGTTATCTCCTGTCCATAAAGCGGCCCAGCGCTGAGATCCTGCATACATATCACGCGTCAGAACAAATGGACGTGTTCCAGGTTTATTTACCTTAAACGCGTTATATGTTGCTTCGTTTTCATCATGTCCGTACTGATTGTGGTATTCCGTATGCGGAATTTTGTGGTCTTCTGTACCGAAATAGGCGTCTAGTGGCATTGTATGATGCTGTGTATCGTTGTCAACAAATACAGCAGGTTCATTCATATCATTCCACATTCCGTCAATACCCTCATTTAAAAGCACGCTATGCTTTTTAGACCACCAGTCACGTACTTCTTTTTTTGAGAAATCAGGGAATACGGAGTCCCCAGCCCAAACGGGACCGACAAACGGTGTACCGTCTGCGTTTTTAGCCCAGTAATCTTTTGCGGTACCTTCTTTGTATACGTCGTAATTTTCATCAACTTTAACACCAGGATCATTAATTGCAATTGCTTTAAATCCAGGCATTGCTTTTAAGTCTTTTAGCGCTTTTTTATAATTTTCATCCCATGTGAATACACGATGTTCGTTCATGTAATCAATGTCGAAGTGCATTGTATCTAGCGGGATTTTTTTATCGCGGTATGTTTTGGCTACATTCACGATTTCTTCAGGCGTATAGCCCCATTTACTTTGATGTAGACCTAGCGTCCATTCCGCAGGAACTTCCATTTTACCCGTTAATTGCGTGTAGCGATCTAATACGTCACTAATTTGCGGACCGTAAGCAAAGTAATAGGTTAAGCTCCCACCGTTCGCATAGAAGTAGTAATAATCATCTGATTCACTTGCCATCTCATAATAAGAGCGGTGAGTGTTATCGAAGAAAATTCCGTATGCTTTTTTATCCTTTAAGCCCATAAAGAAGGGGATAGTTGTGTAGACATATTTCGTATCTTTTGTGTATGAATAAGCGTCCGTGTTCCACATTCCTAGGCTTTTTCCACGTTTATTTAAATCAAGGCCAGCTTGTTCACCAAATCCGTAAAAGTTCTCGCCTTCTTGTGTTTTCTTAAATACATATGGCTTTCCGTCTTCATACCCAGACGTCGAACCGTTACCCATGTAATCTTCGTTAATGACATTTCCTTGCTTGTCCATAAACTTTACGCCGAACGGCTTCGTTTTAATAGACACGTTTAGCTCTTCTGTTGAAAGGATGAGATCAGTTCCCTTATTCTTCAGCGAGAATTTAGGAGTTTTCCAATTCGTTTTGGCAATTCCGCGAGAAGTAGGATCTTTTTCCCCTTTTTTAACGACGGAAACTTTTACTAAATCTTTTGCAAATACGCGTATGTAAGCATCATTTGTACCAAGATCAAGCTTTACTCCGTTAGGAAGCTTCTGTATGCCCTTTACAGAAAGTTTTTGAAGATGATCCTTTTGTAGCGGAGTATCTGCCTCTGGCTGCGTTACAGCAAGTGCTGAGGGAAGTGCTGCTGATACTGAAATACTTGTTGCAACAGCTAGCGATGCAAAAACTTTAAGCGCTTTGTTCTTTGTTGAAATGCCCATTCTGTCACCTCTAAGTGTAATAAGTTTTGTTGAACCCGTGATTACTATAGCCACCGCTTAAAAAGCTGTCAACATGGCATTTTCTATTAGAAAACAATAACGCAATAGACCTACTGAGGTGATAAGATCAACGATGAAAGCGACACACTTTTTAGTGGAACCGGTTTTTTTCTGAAAGTTAAAATAAATATCTTTACCTAGTCATTTACAAATTATCAAATTAAGTAGGTGTAAAGCATGATGAATTGCAACACTTCGTAATAATAGTGGTTAATTTTACAAACAATAACGTTTGATTTGCTTTTTTACAGGGTATATTTTCACTTATTGAGGCAAAGCAAATTACTTTGTGAAAAGAATGAGATGTGCAAAAATAATAAAGACAACGATTACTGAGGAGGTTTTTTTACATGGTTAAAAGTTTAACAGATACAACAACGCTACATAACGGCGTGAAAATGCCTTGGTTTGGATTAGGCGTATTTAAAGTTGAAGAGGGACAAGAAGTTGTTGACTCTGTAAAATACGCACTTAAAGCTGGATATCGTAGCATTGATACAGCAGCTGTATACGGCAATGAAGAGGGCGTTGGACAAGCACTTAAGGAAGCCAATGTTGCAAGAGAAGACCTGTTTATTACAACAAAAGTTTGGAATGCTGATCAAGGATATGAATCAACTCTAGAAGCATTCGAAACAAGCATCAATAAATTGGGATTAGATTACATTGATCTATACCTTATTCACTGGCCTGTTGAAGGGAAATACAAAGAGACATGGAAAGCGTTAGAAAAGCTTTACAAAGACGGCCGTGTTCGTGCAATTGGTGTAAGTAACTTCCACGTACATCATTTACAAGATCTGTTAGAAGATGCAGAAATTAAACCGATGGTGAACCAAGTAGAGTATCATCCACGTTTATCTCAAAATGAGCTACGTAGCTTCTGTAAAGCACAAGGAATTCAGCTTGAAGCGTGGTCTCCGTTAATGCAAGGAGAACTATTAGATAACGAAGTACTTCAAGAAATCGCGAAAAAGCACAATAAGTCTGTGGCACAGGTCATTTTACGTTGGGATCTGCAAACAGAAGTAGTGACAATTCCTAAGTCTGTAAAAGAGCAACGCATTATTCAAAACGCAGATATCTTTGATTTTGAATTATCACAAGATGATATGAGCAAGATCGAGGCGTTAAATGAAGACCGACGCGTAGGTCCAGATCCGGACAATTTTGATTTTTAATCTAATGAAAAAGCAGGCCTCGGCCTGCTTTTTTTGTTATTCAAAAAACTGCTTCTCAATGATCGATTGATAGGGAAGAAATACCTCATCGGAAGTCGGAGCTAATACGCTAATGCTCTCATTCGTAAATGGATGAGGAAAGGCTAGTTTTATTGCGTGAAGAGCCTGTTGTGTAGTAGACGCATTCTGTTTTCCTCCATACAGAACATCGCCTGCTAGAGGATGTCCGAGATGACTAAGATGAACACGAATTTGATGAGTTCGTCCAGTTTCAAGTGACAGTTCTACTAAAGTTTGCTGCCTTTCATGATCCCGCTTTAACACTTTATAATGAGTGATGGCTTTTACACCATTCTCTGATACACGTCGTCTAGTGGAATGATGTCGGTCTTTACCGATAGGCTCTTTAATGATGCCTTTATTTGTCTTAATAATTCCTTCTGCAACTGCAATGTAGGTGCGTTTGATCTGTCTCTTCTCAAGCATCCCATCTAAGATCGCACTAGCAAGGTGGTGCTTGGCGAATAAGAGCGCTCCAGAAGTGTCACGATCAAGACGATGAACGTGCCTTGGCTTTAGAGAGAGGCCTTCTGTTAAGAAGTGAAAGGCCACAGCATTTGTAAGCGTCTGGTCATCATCTTCGTCAGAGGGATGCGTGTCCATTCCCGCAGGCTTGTTGACGACAAGCAAATGATCATCTTCAAACCGAATATCTAAATCTGCATAAAAAGGAGTAACCGAATGCTCCTCGTCTGCAAATACCTGAACTTCTAATCTATCGCCTTTTGAGACTTTCGTTTGCCATGGCACGGTCTCTCCGTTTAAGCGAACGGACTTTTCCATACGCCATTTATGTAAAAGTTTTTTTGGAACAGGCCACGTTTTTTTTAACCATTCTTCAATTGTTAACTCATTAGTCGTTGAGAGAATAAGCTCCAACCAGTTACCTTTTCTATTCATCATGAAACCACCTATTTAAAATTCTAATCATTTTTCTAGTATAACCGATATAGTAGGTGAATACATTGTTAGCATTGTGCTAGTTACTTTCCTAAATCTAACAGAGATCGGGAAAGAACGGCTAAAAAGGCAATAAGATTAGGTATATAAAGGTGTTTATAAACCGTTCAAAATAGTAGGAAATAACTACCTACGTTCTAGAATGAGGTTTTATGATATCCTATACCTACTTACAGAAAAAGTAATTTAAAAGGGTGATTACATTGAAAATTGCGCTTGCTGCACCTCCAGAAATAGAGGCATACATAGACGAATTAACAGAATATATAAAATACACGATTATGCCTTCCTATTTAACTCCAGATGAATGCACATATTTTCTTAGCATGAATGTATTAGATCCACAAGCAAGTCCTGTAAATAGATATAATGGGCTACTTGAGGAAGCGTTACATATTGTTAGCAGTTTACAAGTTTTAATTAGTGTAATTGAGTCTCTTCGGTCTCAAAATGTCAATGACCGTGCACGCCTGCTCTTTGAGCATAACAGTCGAAAATTAAAGGAATACGGCTTTTTCTTTCCATTAACAATTGAATATTTTGTAAGCGATCGTCTTCATTATGATTACGGAGACTCTTACTCTTATCAGTATGCAATTAATTAAGAGCTATGTTGAGCGCGGTTTCGCTCGACATAGTTCTTTTTGTCGAAAAGTGAACACGTATTTTTTGTTTATTTGGATTATTTTGTCTTCTTTGATCAAAACACTTCTTTTACCAAATAATGTCGTTTATAATCGATATATTAAAACGCTTTTTGAACGTTCATAGACTAGAGATGAGAACGATAGAGAAGCATCAAACTTCTAGGCAGTATAACAGGTGAAGCCTCAAAGGAAAGTGTCAACTAATCGAATAGCTAGGGGGATCAAGAAGATGAAAAAGCTGTTTGTCAGTTTACTAGCTTTGGTACTGCTTGTTTTAAGTGTAGGAGGCATGCAATCTAAGGCGGCTACCTCTAATCAATGGCTTATTATTAATAAGTCTACTAACAAGCTCGCGTTTTTTGAGAATGGAAAGCTCGTAAAAGAATTTAATGTTGCCACAGGTAGAAGTCCAAGTTATACGCCAGAAGGAACCTTTAATATCGTAAATAAAATTAAAAATCGCCCTTATTATAGCAAAAATATTCCTGGGGGAAGCCCTAAAAATCCATTAGGAGATCGCTGGTTCGGGATTGAAGCGCGCGGTACATATGGCAATACGTACGGCATTCATGGAACGAATAACGAAAGTTCAATAGGGAAGTACGCAAGCTCTGGCTGTGTACGTATGCATAACAAAGACGTAAGGTGGTTGTTTGAACGAGTAAAAGTTCCAACAAAGGTAACCATTGGCTATTTTAAAGCGCAAAGCTTTGAGGACATTTCAAAGAAAAGCGGCTATGCTGTTGCTTCTTCTTGTAAAGGAGTTTGTTATGACGGAAAGCCAGTTAAGAAGGGACAGGTAGGGTTTGTTACATTGAAACAAAACGCTGCGCTTAAGCAGGTCGGCAAAGACGGTAAAGTAGTTGTTGTTAAAACGTTAGGAAAAAGCGGTGTGTTTGGTATTTATAAAGTAGATCGTACTAGCAATCCAACGAAATTATTTATATCAGGAACTGCTTATGTTGAATATTCACCGAATCAAGTGGCCGTTCAGTATATACCAGGAAGTATTTTAGCAAAAGTAAAGTAAACCCTTTTTCATATCTAACATCATTTCATGAATCCGATTGCTCGCTATAAATGGCGAATAAGGGGTTCTTTTTTTTTTATGTATACCTCCTAATGACAAAAGTTTAAAGTTCAGAAAATAGGGAAATATACATTACGATGTTAACGAAAGGAATGTTTCATTATGTCGACAATTGATCTGTCTAGATTTGAAAAAAAAATGATTATCCGAAACATTAAAAACGAAGATATTGATGAAATTTTAGCTCTCCAAAAAATCTGTTTTCCAGGCATGGTGCCATGGAAGCGAGATCATTTAGAAAGTCATTTACATATATTCCCTGAGGGGCAGTTTTGTGCAGAGTACGACGGAAAAATTATCGGATCGTGCTCAAGCTTAGTGATTAACTTTGATGAATACGATGATCAACACACGTGGGACGATATTACAGATGAAGGATACATCACCAACCATAATCCAGATGGCTACAATATGTATGGAATTGAAGTGATGGTTCACCCAGATTATCGTGGAATGAAAATTGGTCGCCGCTTATATGAAGCAAGAAAAGATTTAGCAAGACAGCTGAATTTAAAAAGCATCATTATTGGAGGAAGAATTCCAAAGTTCCACAAGCATTCAGAGGAGCTCTCTCCAAGAGAATATGTTGACCAAGTAATGCACCACAACATTTATGATCCAGTTCTGTCTTTTCAATTGATGAATGGATTTACGTTAATGCGGATCAATCCAAACTATTTGCCAGACGACCTAGCTTCGAATAAATATGCAACATTGATGGAATGGAATAACGTTGAATACGTTCCTAAAACGAAGAGACACTTTAAAACGTCTTTTCCGGTGCGAATTTGTGTTGTGCAGTACATGATGAAGCAAATTAGTTCGTTCGAAGAATTTGCTAAACAAGTGGAATACTATACAGATGTCGCTTACGATGCGCGTGCAGACTTTTGTGTATTCCCGGAAATTTTCACAACGCAGCTCATGTCCTTCCTGGATGAAAAAGTCCCAAGTCAGGCTGTCCGAAGAGTGACGGAGTTTACAGAAGAATACATTGAGCTTTTTACTAATTTAGCGATTAAGTACAATGTCAATATTATTGGAGGCTCCCACTTTGTTGAAGAGGATGAAGAAATTTATAACATTGGTTACCTCTTCCGCCGTGACGGAACAATTGAGCAACAGTATAAAATTCATATTACACCGAACGAGCGAAAGTGGTGGGGAATTAGTCCAGGAGATAAAGTAGAAGTATTTGATACGGACTGTGGAAAAATCGCCATTCAAATTTGTTACGATATCGAATTTCCTGAGTTGGCTCGTATTGCAGCTGAAAAAGGAGCCAACATCATCTTTACACCTTTTAATACCGAGGATCGCCAAGGCTACCTTCGCGTTCGTTATTGTGCACAAGCTCGGGCCGTTGAAAACCAAATTTATACGGTAATCGCCGGAACCGTTGGGAATCTCCCTCAGGTAGAAAATATGGACATTCAGTACGCTCAATCAGCCATCTTTGCACCGTCTGATTTTGAGTATGCACGTGATGGAATCGTAGGAGAATGTAATCCAAATATTGAAATGGTTGTCATTGGAGACGTTGATTTAGAAATCCTCCGTCGCCAGCGTCAATCAGGCACCGTCCGCCAGCTGAAAGACAGACGCCACGATGTCTACAACGTTCAGTATAAAAAATAACTCTCTGTTTGTTGAATAAAAAAGAGAAAGAAACCAAAAAAATAGAGGTTTCTTTCTCTTTTATCATAATAACGGCGCTATTTAATGATAATATGTAGAGAAGCGTTTTAAGAGGTTCAGCAAAAATTGGAGTGATAGTAAATGGTTTTTCATGATCAGCATATCTTACCTGCTGTACGTGATATGAAGCAGTTTGAACGATTTTTAAAAAGTCAGTTTGAATATGGTGTTCTTTTAGATAGTCAGTTGGGTCAGCTAAAAGGCATTATGAGAGAAGCAAAAGCGCATGGAAAAAAGCTTATGCTTCACGTAGACCTCATTCAAGGAATTAAACACGATGAGCATGCAGTGGATTACTTGTGTCAGGAATTAAAGCCTGCAGGATTAATTTCAACAAGAAGTTCCGTTATTGTTCGGGCTAAGCAAAAAGGTGTCTATGCCATTCAGCGTGTGTTTCTATTGGATACGACTGCATTAGAAAAAAGCTATTCCCTGTTAAAAAAAGTTCAGCCTGATTATATTGAGCTTTTACCTGGAGTAATTCCTTCCTTTATTGAAGAAGTGGCCAAAGAAACGGGAATTCCTGTTCTAGCAGGAGGATTGATTCGTGCAGAAGAAGAAGTGAAAAGGGCTCTTGCCTCAGGTGCGAGTGCTGTGACAACTTCAAACAAAGAATTGTGGGACGTGACATTCAATTAACTTGTCTTCATAGATGTGAATGGCAAAAAACGGTATAGGTCAAATTCCTTAAAATCGTTTGACACCGCTTTCAATATCTAGTATTCTATGTTCATAAGTTAATACATGTGACGGAGAAACTGGAGATCCACAATATGTTAGCGTATTAGTATTAGCAGTACTATATATGTGAAGAGATATTGTGGATTTTTGTTTTTCTGGTCCAGCATTTTTTATAATCAGCACTGTAACCGTTTACAGATAGGGGGAAATAACATGAGTCCATTTTGGGGAGAAGTCGTAGGAACAATGATTCTAATTATACTAGGTGGAGGGGTTTGTGCAGGTACAGCATTGAAAAAATCCTTCGCTGAAAATTCTGGCTGGATCGTTATTACATTTGGTTGGGGTTTAGGGGTAGCGATGGCCGCTTATGCTGTTGGAGGCATTAGTGGAGCACATTTGAATCCAGCACTAACAATTGGTCTTGCAATTGCTGGAGATTTTGCTTGGGATCAAGTTCCTATGTATATTCTAGGACAGTTTTTAGGGGCATTTTTAGGTGCATGTCTTGTGTATCTTCAATATCTACCTCACTGGAGAGCGACGGAAGATCCAGGAGCTAAGCTAGGCGTGTTCTCTACAGGACCAGCTATTCCAAATCCATTTGCAAACTTATTAAGTGAAATTATTGGTACATTTGTTTTAGTTTTAGGCATCATGGCAATCGGAGCAAATAAATTTACAGAGGGATTAAACCCATTAGTAGTAGGATTTTTAATCGTAAGTATTGGTCTTTCTTTAGGTGGTACAACAGGTTATGCGATCAACCCAGCAAGGGATTTAGGACCACGTATCGCACATGCATTACTACCGATCGCAGGTAAAGGTGGATCCAACTGGGGCTATGCGTTAATCCCAGTCATCGGACCAATCCTGGGCGGAGCATTCGCAGCCGTATTTTATCAAGCCGTATTCAAAGAAAATATGACTACTTATTTCTGGCCAGTTGTTATTATAATGGTAGTAGTTTTAGGGATTGCGTTTGCTCTTACAAAAAGTAAAGAGACAACAAAAGCTCTTGCAAAATAAACCAACTAATAAATAATGATTAATTTCTAAAATTGGGGGAATTAAAATGGAAAAATATATTTTATCACTTGACCAAGGTACAACTAGCTCACGTGCGATTTTATTCAACAAGCAAGGAGAAATTGTGCATACAGCTCAAAAAGAGTTCAAGCAATATTTTCCTAAGTCTGGTTGGGTAGAGCACAATGCGAACGAAATATGGGGTTCTATCTTATCTGTTATTGCATCTTGTTTATCTGAATCAGGTACAACTCCTGAACAAATTGCAGGAATTGGGATTACAAATCAACGTGAAACAACGGTAGTATGGGAAAAAGAAACAGGTCGTCCGGTGCATAACGCAATTGTTTGGCAGTCTCGTCAAACAGCAGGAATTTGCGAGGAATTAAAACAGCAGGGACATGAGAATACTATCCGTGAGAAAACAGGTTTGTTAATTGACGCTTATTTTTCAGGAACAAAAGTAAAATGGATCCTTGACAATGTAGAGGGCGCTAGAGAGAAAGCGGATAACGGTGAGCTATTATTTGGAACAATTGATACATGGCTCATTTGGAAGCTTTCAGGTGGAAAAGCGCACGTAACAGATTACTCGAATGCATCACGTACGTTAATGTTCAACATCTATGATTTAAAATGGGATGATGAGCTATTAGACATTTTAGGTGTTCCAAAATCTATGCTTCCAGAAGTGAAACCGTCTTCAGAAGTATATGGTGAAACAACGGAATATCATTTCTTCGGTCGTAATATTCCAATTGCAGGGGCAGCTGGGGATCAGCAAGCGGCGCTATTTGGTCAGGCTTGTTATGAAGAAGGAATGGCTAAAAATACGTACGGAACAGGGTGCTTCATGCTGATGAATACGGGAGAAAAAGCCGTAAAATCTGAGCATGGCCTCTTAACAACGATTGCGTGGGGCATCGATGGGAAAGTTGAATATGCTTTAGAAGGAAGTATCTTCGTTGCGGGTTCAGCTATTCAATGGCTGCGTGATGGCTTAAGAATGTTCAAAGATGCGAAAGAATCTGAGCGCTATGCAAAGCGTGTTGAGTCAACAGAAGGCGTCTATTTAGTACCTGCCTTTGTTGGACTTGGAACACCTTATTGGGATAGTGACGTGCGCGGTGCGATGTTTGGAATTACACGCGGCACGAAAAAGGAACACTTCGTTCGTGCTACGCTTGAATCTCTTGCGTATCAAACAAAAGATGTATTAGCCGCAATGGAAGCGGACTCAGGTATTAGTTTAAAAACACTGCGTGTTGATGGTGGCGCGGTTAAGAATAACTTCCTCGTTCAGTTCCAAAGCGATTTATTAAACGTTCCAGTTGAGCGTCCAGTTGTAAACGAAACAACGGCTCTTGGGGCAGCTTATCTTGCTGGTTTAGCTGTAGGCTACTGGAAAGATAAAGAAGAAATCGCTAAGCAATGGAACATGGAAAAATCATTTGAGCCAGACATGGAAGAAGAAAAACGCGAAGAGCTATATAGCGGATGGAAAAAAGCCGTGCAAGCGACAATGGCATTTAAATAAGAACGGGTAAAAAACCTTTGCAAGTAGAAATGAATATGGTAAGATAAAAACAAGTTAATAACTGGTTGGAGAACAGGGAGAGACCATGAGTCCTTATCGCATTTATTGCATAGGGGACTTGTGGTCTCTTTTTATTTCGAAAGGAGAAGGATAAAAATGGAATTTTCAAGTCGTAAACGAGTTAACATATTAGATCAATTAGCAGGAGAACAGCTTGACGTGTTAGTTATTGGAGGAGGAATCACTGGATCAGGAATTGCTCTTGATGCAACGACACGAGGACTAAAAGTTGGATTAGTGGAAATGCAAGACTTTGCAGCTGGAACATCTAGTCGTTCAACTAAACTTGTTCATGGTGGGCTTCGTTATTTAAAACAGTTTGAAGTGAAAATGGTTGCAGAGGTAGGAAAAGAGCGTGCGATTGTATACGAGAACGGTCCACACGTTACCACTCCAGAGTGGATGGTCCTTCCATTTTACGAAGGCGGAACATTCGGTAAATTTTCTACTTCCATTGGGCTAAGAGTATATGACTTTTTAGCTGGGGTAAAACGTAATGAACGCCGTAAAATGTTAAGCGTAGAAGAAACATTAAAACGTGAACCGTTACTAAAATCAAAAGGTTTAAAAGGTGGCGGGTACTACGTTGAGTACAAAACGGATGATGCTCGTTTAACAATTGAGGTTGCAAAGGAAGCAGCAAAACGCGGTGCGCTATTAGCAAACTACGCAAAAGTTGAAGAGTTTATTTATGAAAATGGCAAGGCTGTTGGAGCCGTTGTAGTCGATCAAATTCAGGGCAAAAGCTACAAAGTATACGCGAAGAAAATTGTAAATGCTGCAGGACCATGGGTAGATACACTACGTGAAAAAGATAATTCAAAAAAAGGAAAACAGCTTCAGTTAACAAAAGGTATTCACCTTGTTATTGATCAAAGCCGTTTCCCGTTAAAACAAGCGATTTATTTTGATACACCAGACGGACGCATGGTGTTTGCGATTCCTCGTGATGGCAAAGCTTACGTAGGAACAACGGATACTGTATACAAAGCAGATCAAACTCATCCACAGATGACAGTAGCAGATCGTAAATACGTGATTGATGCTATTAACTTCATCTTCCCGGATGCGAAAATTACAGAAGCAGATGTAGAATCAAGCTGGGCTGGTGTTCGTCCGTTAATTCATGAAGAAGGAAAAGATCCATCTGAAATCTCTCGTAAGGATGAAATTTGGACATCTGATTCAGGACTTATTACAATCGCTGGTGGTAAGTTAACTGGATACCGTAAAATGGCTGAAATCGTTGTCGATTTAGTAGCGAAACGTTTAGGCGAAGAAATCGGCAAAACGTTCCCTGCTGCTCAAACGAAGCATATGAGCATTTCAGGTGGAGATGTTGGAGGCTCTAAAAACTTCCCTTCATTCGTAAATGCGAAAACAAAAGAAGGTATGCAGCTTGGTTTATCACAAAGTGCGGCTGAAAAGCTTGTAAGACGATATGGTTCAAACATTGATACTGTTTTTGGCTATATCCGCACGCAAGGGGAAGAATTGACTCGCAGTCAGTTGCCAATCGAAGTGTTCCTACAAATTTTCTACGGCATGGAAGAAGAAATGGTAACAAAACCAATTGATTTCTTTATCCGTCGTACAGGTGCTGTATACTTTGATATCGATTGGGCGCGCCAATTTAAAGAGCCTGTCGTTCGCTATATGGCTCAACGATTAGGATGGAATGAACAACAAACGGCTTTATACACGAAGGAAGTTGAAAAACACATTCACGATGCGGTCGTTCCACTTGATGAGTCAGCTCAAAAAATTAGCTAATTAACAGGCTCTCGCTCGAAATTTGTCAAAATTTCCATTATGATGATAGAAGGAAACGTAGCTTAAAATGTAGAAGTTAATGAAAACAAGGATGGCAAAGACGAGGAGGAGAACGATGGGCTGGAGAGAGACTTATGCAACGTGGCAAGAAAGTCAGCGCTTAGATGCTGAAATGAGGGGCATTCTAGAAGATCTTAAAGATGATGAGAAACAGTTGGAAGACTGTTTTTATAAAAATTTAGAATTTGGTACAGGCGGCATGCGTGGCGAAATAGGTGTGGGGACAAATCGTATGAATACCTATACGGTTCGTAAAGCATCTGCAGGATTTGCTCAGTACATCAAAGCCAATGGTGAAGAGGCGATGAATCGTGGTGTGGTGATCGCCTATGATTCAAGACATAAGTCACCTGAATTTGCGATGGAAGCAGCAAAAACGCTCGCAACAAACGGGATCAAAACATATGTATTTAGCGAGCTGCGTCCAACGCCTGAGCTATCATTCGCAGTGCGTCACTTGAATGCATTCGGTGGGATTGTGATCACAGCAAGTCACAATCCTCCTGAATACAATGGATATAAAGTTTATGGACCTGATGGAGCACAGCTACCACCTCATGATGCAGATGAGCTTATTCAATACGTATATGAGTTCAAGGATGAACTAGGCATTGAGGTAGAAGATGAATCTTCTTTAAAGCAACGAGGACTCGTTACGATCATTGACCGTGAAGTAGATGAAGCATATCAAGCAGAGCTAAAAACCATTTTGTTGCATCCTGAGCTTGCACAGGAGCTTGGCGATGAGCTGAAAATTGTTTTTACTCCCCTACACGGTACGGCGAATAAACCGGTTACAGAAGCTTTACAAGCGATAGGATATCAGAATGTAACAGTGATTGCAGAGCAAGCTGTTCCAGATCCAAATTTCTCGACTGTAAAATCACCAAATCCTGAAGACCCTGCCGCGTTCCAATATGCGATTGCGGAAGGTAAAAGAACAAATGCAGATATTTTAATTGCAACAGACCCCGATGCAGATCGACTTGGTATTGCAGTGAAAAATGAACAAGACGAGTATGTGTTGTTAACAGGAAACCAAACGGGAGCACTTCTTCTTCATTATCTGTTAAAAGAAAAGAAAGAAAAGCAGCTACTTCCTAGCAACGGCGTCGTATTGAAAACGATTGTAACGTCTGAACTGGGTGGTAAAATTGCTGAATCTTTCGGATTAGAAGTTGTAGATACGTTAACAGGATTTAAGTTCATCGGTGAAAAAATTAAGCAGTACGAGCGAACGGGTGAGTACACGTTCCAATTTGGCTATGAGGAAAGCTACGGCTATTTGATCGGGGATTTCGCTCGTGATAAGGATGCTGTTCAAGCTGTACTCTTAGCAGTAGAGGCGTGTGGATACTACAAAAAACAAGGTCACACCTTGTATGAAGCTCTGCAGCAGATCTTTAAAGAGTATGGTTACTATCAAGAAGGACTAGAATCTTTAACACTAAAAGGGAAAGAAGGAGCAGAGCATATCAATCAACTCCTTACAAGTTTCCGAGCAAACCCTCCACAGCAGATCGCTGGCAAAAAAGTAGTGACGTTAGAGGACTATTCTACAGGTGAGCGCCACCATATTTTAGATGATCTTAACGAGCCGATCACTCTTCCTAAATCAAACGTATTAAAATTTTATTTAGAAGATGGATCTTGGTTCTGCCTCCGCCCGTCTGGTACGGAGCCAAAGGTGAAATTCTATTTTGGGGTGGTTGGTACCACTGAATCAGAGAGTTCAGAAAGCCTACAGCAAATTAAAGCTGATCTAATGAATCGTGTTCATGAATCATTGAACCAGCTTCAAAAAGCATAAAAAAGAGCGGATTTTTTCCGCTCTTTTTTCTTATGCTTACATTTAAACAAACGTTTGATTGAATGTTTATAAACCTTTGTCTATCAAGACGTTGAGGCTTTTTAAATAAACGTTTGTTTAAAAGGTCCTTCTACAACTTTAGTCGTAGAAAAGTTCAATCCAAAATATGACACGAAAACGTTGTACATATTGATATAATGTAAGTACTAAAACATTAACGGCGAGGGATAGACATGACGAATGATGAATTGAAGGTGCATGAGCTTCGAACGTTAAAGGCAATTGCGGAAACGTTGAACTCAGCGAATGATATTCATACGATGCTAAATGATGTATTAAAAGAAATCCTTTCTTTAACACAACTTGAAGCAGGGTGGATTTATTTAATTGATGAAAAAGGAAACTATTCACTAGCAGCAGATTACGAGCTTCCTGAAGCATTATGCATCGAGTCTAAAAAGCCCATGTGTGAAGGCGGATGCTGGTGTTTGGATCGCTACAATGATGGTCGTCTGAAACGAGCTGCAAATATTATCGAGTGCAAACGATTAGAAGATGCGGTGGAGTTTGAGTGGGGCGATACGCGAGATATTACTCATCATGCTACAGTTCCACTTTTGGCAGGAGATGAGCGCTTTGGACTACTAAATGTAGCGTCTCCTCATAAAAACCGCTTTGTAGAAAAAGAACTTGCGTTATTAGAAGGAATTGCTTATCAAATCGGAACAGCCTTAAAGCGTATTGCTTTGACTCAAAAGGAGCAGGAATCAGCTTTGTTGGCAGAGCGAAACCGTCTTGCAAAAGATCTTCACGACTCGGTTAATCAGCTTCTTTTCTCCATTTCGCTAACGGCGCGAGGAACAAAAGAAATGACAGAGGACGTACAGGTAAAAGAAATGTTGGACTATATCCAGGGTCTTTCAAAAGAAGCTCTTAGTGAAATGAGATCACTCATTTGGCAACTTCGACCTCAAGGTCTAGAGGAGGGAGTAGGAACCGCTTTAGCCAACTATGGAAAGGTATTAGGATTAACGGTTCAAGTAGATGTAAAAGGTGTTCTACAGCTTTCGTTCTCTACAGAAGAAGCACTGTGGCGTATTGGACAAGAAGCCTTAAATAATTGCAGCAAGCACTCTGAGACAGAAGAAATAACCATTGTGATTACAGGTAACTCATCTTATGTATCACTCGAAATTCACGACGACGGAAAAGGATTTCAATACAACGAGGATCAGCCAAGATTAACCTTTGGACTAACGAGTATGAAGGAGCGTGCTGAGAGCCTAAATGGAACGTTTCAAGTAACATCAGCTGCAAATCAAGGAACAACAATCTACATACAAATTCCATTGAAGAGGGAGGGAATGTAAATGAGAATTTTAATTGCAGATGATCATCATGTCGTCAGAAGAGGACTCGTCTTTTTTCTCCGTACACAATCTGACATTGAGATTGTTGGAGAAGCGAAAAATGGCTATGAAGCCGTGGAGCTAGCACAGTCCTTAAAGCCAGATCTCGTCCTAATGGACTTAGTTATGCCAGAAATGGATGGGATTGAAGCGACGAAAAAGCTGACACAGGTGATGCCTGATATTAAAATTTTAATCCTTACCAGCTTTTCAGATCAAGACTATGTGATCCCTGCTATTCGTGCAGGGGCATCCGGTTATCAATTGAAAGATGTAGAACCTGATCAGCTTGTAAAAGCAATACGTGCTGTCTATAACGGAGAAAATCAGCTTCATCCAAAAGTGATGAATCATGTGCTTACTCATGTTACAAATCCTCCTGTTTCTGAAACGAACAAATTGTTGGATCTAACGAAAAGGGAAACAGAAGTGTTAACAGAAATTGCAAAAGGAAAAAGCAACAAGGAAATTGCGTCTGATCTCGTCATTACGGAGAAAACGGTAAAAACACACGTTTCCAACATTTTAGCTAAACTGGACGTAGCGGATCGCACACAGGCTGCTTTATATGCTGTAAAGCAAGGACTCGTCTAATCATAAAACAAAGGGGTATAGAAAATGAAATTTGTTGTTATTAATGGTAGTCCAAGAAAGCACGGAAGAACGGGAATTTTAGCACGCTTTATTAGTCGCACGTATGGGGCACATTTAATTGATTTGAGCACCCACGAGCTTCCATTATTCTCTGGTGAGGAAGAACAGAACGAGTTAAAAAGCGTTCAAGAGCTTCGTCAGGTCGTAAAAGAAGCGGATGGAGTGATTTTAACGACACCAGAATATCATAGCGGCATGAGCGGAGCATTAAAAAATGCGATCGACTTCCTTAGTAGTGAACAATTCAAGTATAAGCCTGTTGCCTTAATGTCAGTTGCAGGGGGAGGGAAAGGCGGCATTAACTCCTTGAACAGTATGCGTATCGTTATGAGAGGCGTATATGCAAATGCGATTCCAAAACAAGTGGTTTTTGATCCTCACTGCTTCGTTCGTGAAGAGGATACGCTAATTGACGATGCAGCGAAATTAGTGGCAGAAGCAATGGAAGAATTAAAAATGTACGTGCGCTAACGCAAGAAAAAGACCGCCAACGATAAGCGGTCTTTTTTATTAACTAATTTTGTGCTGTGTAGCCTGCTTCGTTTTAAAATAAGTGGTGTTGCGTAACGCTTTATAAATTCGTAGACCAATGAATGCACAGAAGAGAGTGAAGACTAAGTCCTTCAAAGCAAACAAGGCCATGATGTTCCATGCTGCTGCATAAGAAATAGGTGCATGAATCCATGTTTTAAGAGCAAGGTACATTAAGTTTGTACCAACTAAGTAAATCATGACAACTCCTGCAAGGGAAGCGATAATAAAGGTAGAAAGAGAATAATTTCCTTTTAATTCAACTACTTTCCCAGCTGCATAAGCTCCGAAAATATACGAAACAATAAATCCGCCCGAAGGACCTAAAAGCGAATCAAAGCCACTACCAAATTGAGCAAATACGGGAGCTCCTGCTAAACCAACGATCATATATACGGTCATTGATAAAGCGCCAATTCTACTACCAAGCAACAAACCAGCTAGTACGGTAAAGAAAGGCTGCATAGTAAGTGGGATGTTGGCTACTTGTAAGAAGGGGGCAAATGATGTAATGTTTGCACCAATAGCCATTAGCGCAACAAACATAGCCGCCATTGTTAAATCAATTGTTCGCAACTTTTGTCTTTTCTCCATAGTGGTCACCTCTTCATTATGTATCTAATCCAAATCTTAAAAGCAAACGCCTTTTATGTCAACTTATTTTTTGTAATAGTTAACAAAAAACCACCTTTTTCATTTTCCTCAGAATCAGGAAGATGAAAAAGGTGGTTGTTATATTTCATCGACTAGCATTTCTACACCGTTTAATTCAGACGCATGGTCGATGTATCGTAATAATGAATAGAGCTCTTCTTGAATCACGCGATAATTCCGTTCAAAATTATAGGCGTGAAGGAAATGCTCAATTTTCTTTGATAAAAAATCGTCCTCTGTACGAACCATTAAAACCAGCAGATTATCCCATTGAGAACGGTGGGTATAATAGAGGGCTTTATCGTAATCCATATCATCCATGACATTACCTCCTTTGAGGAGTCCTTTATATTTTGTGATAAATCCTCTAAATTTTTACGCTGAAAATGTTGGACGAATCTCCTCATAAAAAAGCGCCCGTCTAGGGTATGAAGATACCTTAGACAGGCGCTGATAAGCATAAATAGATCTGATAGTTGGAATACTAGCCCTATATTAAGTAGCTAAATATTCGTGTATATCCACTTTTAAGGAATCAGCAAGACGCTGTCCGAATTCGCGATCGGCCCGGATGAAGTTGCAGATTGCCAAAAGCTTTGTTTTTTCATTTACGTCTTTTAAATCGTCTGTTAGGTTTTTAATCAAATTGTCCTTTTCAGAATCTGTATAACGTCGATAACGCTCACCAGCCTGTTGAAAATCGTTTGGTTTATCGATTTTTTCTCTCGTGATGTGACCGTGTGCTGGTTGTGTGCTGTCGCGGTACGCTGGAGCCTCTGGTAAGTACGAGTCGCGATTAGGCTCGTAGTTAATCGTTGATTCAGGCGTTTTTGTTTGCATAAATCCATCGCGCTGATGATTCTGAACAGAAGCATAAGGGCAATTAATCGGAATTTGTAAGTAATTTGGTCCTAGACGATGTCTTTGGGTATCTGGATACGAAAATAGCCGAGCCTGAAGCAGTTTGTCTTCTGAAGGCTCAATCCCTGGCACAAGCGCACTTGGTGAAAAGGCAGCTTGTTCAACTTCAGCAAAGAAGTCTTTTGGATTTTTATCAAGCGTCATTGTCCCAACTTTTTTCAAAGGATATGTATCCTCTGACCAAGTTTTCGTTGGATCACACGGATCATAGTCCAGCTTATCATAGTCATCCAACGGCATAATTTGGACGTACATGTCCCATTTCGGATGATCACCTTTTTCGATATGTTCGAAAAGATCTCTCGTTGCATGGTTGAAATCTTCTTTCTGAATTTCTGCCGCTTCTTCCATTGTTAAACTCTTCACACCTTGATGTGGCTTCCAGTGGTATTTCACATATACTGTTTCCTCATCTGCATTTATCCATTTGAAAGCATGAACGCCGAAGCCTTCCATTTGACGATAGTTTGCTGGCGTACCCAAATCGGAAAACAGCCATGTCATCATATGAGTTGATTCAGGAGTTAGCGTCATAAAATCCCAGTATCGATCGGGATCCTGGATATTTGTATCAGGAGCAGGTTTTAACGAATGAACCATATCAGGGAACTTGATTCCGTCCCGTATGAAAAATACCGGAAGATTATTTCCAACTAGGTCATAGTTTCCTTCTTCGGTGTAAAACTTCGTTGAAAAGCCACGCGGGTCGCGAAGCGTTTCAGGTGATCCTTTTGGATGAATAACGGTTGAGAATCGAACAAATACAGGTGTTTCTTTTCCTTCCTCCTGTAAAAACGCTGCTTTCGTGTATTGCTTCATGCTGTTTTCAACCGTAAACACACCATGTGCTCCAGCTCCTCTAGCATGTACAACACGTTCAGGAATACGTTCTCTATCAAAATGTGCAATCTTTTCAATAAGATGATAATCCTCGATAAGCGTAGGTCCTCGATTTCCTACGGTACGAGAATTCTGGTTGTCGCCTACGGGTGTGCCTTGATTCGTCGTTAAATGGTTCTTCTTTTCCACTTTTCTTCCTCCTCGTTAAAAACGGATTGGCATCGTAATGAAGCAATATGTATAAAATTCCTTCATATCCGATTGTTTCTAGTATTTAAATACCTCAAATACACACCTCTAAACTTCGAATTGTCGTCGCATAAAAAATGGCACAAAAAAGAACATCATAGACTGATGTTCCTCCTAAAAGTTCACAATAGAATTCTCTATTATAAGCACGTATCTTCAATTTTATTAAGAAGCGATTTTAATTTGGCAACAGAATCATCCAAAGAAAGGTAGTAGTAGCGCTGTGTTCCTACTTTTGTAAGAGAAACGAGCCCTGTATCCCGGAGAATTTTTAGATGATGAGAGACGGCCGGTCGTGACAACGTAAGCTGATTTGTAATGTCGTTCACATTAACTTGTTCATGCTGTGACAAAATCATAATAATATCCTGCCTTGCGGGATCGCTCAGTGCCTGGAAAATTGGAATACTGTTTCGAAACAAAGCCATTGCTTCATCGTGCTCTGGACCAGATGTATAAGTCACGAGAGTACACCTCAGTTCGTTAGTTTAAATGTTTAAACATAATGTACCGAATCAATCAAAGAGAAAAAAAAAAGCAAGGGACAGGTCTACGTTAAGCAGAAACTTTGTACATGATTTTGAGATTTAAACATAAATTTCAAGTAAGGGAAGAAAGGGGAGATGGAAGTGCGGGAAGAAGAGCAAAAGCAACTTCAGTATGCGATACAGGAAATTACCGAGATTGCCAAAGGATTTGGACTCGATTTTTATCCGATGCGTTATGAAATTTGTCCGGCAGATATCATTTATACGTTCGGGGCATATGGAATGCCTACGCGTTTTTCTCACTGGAGCTTTGGGAAGCAGTTTTATAAAATGAAGCTTCATTATGATTTAGGATTAAGTAAAATCTATGAACTTGTTATTAACTCTGATCCATGCTACGCGTTTTTACTTGATTCAAATGCACTGATACAAAATAAATTAATTGTGGCTCACGTCTTGGCACACTGCGATTTCTTCAAGAATAATTATCGGTTTGTCAATACGAAGCGAGATATGGTAGAGAGTATGGCGGCAACGGCTGACCGCATTAAGCACTATGAAATTTCCTATGGGAAAAAGGAAGTCGAGACGTTTTTAGATGCGATCCTATCGATCCAAGAGCATATTGATCCATCCCTCATGCGTGCAAAGTTGTCTTGGAGCATGGAAGATGATGAAGAGGGAGGCTTTAATAGCGACAGCCCTTATGATGATTTGTGGAACCTTGATTACAAGGATCGAAAAAAACCAAAAGTCGAAAAGCAGAAAAAGAAGTTTCCACCACAGCCGGAAAAGGACATTCTCTTATTTATTGAGCAATATAGCCGTGACCTAGAGGACTGGCAGCGTGATATTTTAACGATGATGCGAGAGGAAATGCTTTATTTCTGGCCGCAGCTCGAAACAAAAATCATGAACGAAGGCTGGGCGTCGTATTGGCATCAGCGCATTATCCGTGAGATGAACCTCACAAGCAATGAGGCTATTGAGTTTGCCAAATTAAACGCAGGCGTCGTGCAGCCATCTAAAACGGGGATCAACCCGTATTATCTTGGTCTTAAAATCTTCGAAGATATTGAAGATCGCTATGACAACCCAACAGCTGATATGAAAAAGCGCGGTGTTAAAGCGGGAAGCGGCCGTGAGAAGATGTTTGAAGTGAGGGAAGTGGAATCAGATATCTCGTTTTTACGCAACTATTTAACGAAGGATCTTGTGATGCGTGAAGATATGTACCTCTTCCAAAAACAAGGAAAAGACTATAAGGTTGTTGATAAGGAATGGACGAAGGTTCGTGATCAGCTCGTTGGAATGCGTGTGAACGGAGGATTCCCGTACATTACAGTTAATGATGGTGATTACCTTCGCAACGGCGAGCTATACTTAAAGCACTGGTATGAAGGAATTGAGTTAGATACAAAGTATTTGGAAAAGGTAGTCCCGTACGTATATCAACTATGGGGAAGAACCGTTCATCTTGAAACGGTGTTAGACGGACGTGAAGTCATGTTTTCCTACGATGGGAAAAACATTCATAAAAAGAATCTCTGAAAAAGTCGCTGCGTGTCAGCGGCTTTTTTCCATAATATTTGAAGTTTATGAGAGTCGAAAGAGGGAATTGAAAACATTAATAAACCCTATCATTAATAAGAAAAATTAAATAACCAAAAGGTTTTGAGGTGAGAGATGAATATGATAAAAGAATTGATGGAAAGAATAAAAATAAACGAAGTAAGTGACTTGGCGGCAGTTTTAGCCTACTATTTCTTGCTTTCTCTTTTTCCACTGCTGATCTTTATGGTTTCGATCCTTCCGTACTTTTCATTGGATGCCACTGAAATTACAGACATTATTAAGCAATACGCTCCTGGGGAAACAGGGGATATGCTGACAAGCCATATTGGTGAGCTGCTTAACAATCCTCACGGCGGTCTGCTCTCCTTTGGGATTCTAGCGACACTATGGTCTGCCTCAAACGGTGCAAACGCACTAATGCGATCGTTGAACAAGGCGTTCCTTGTAGAGGAAACCCGACCGTTTTGGAAGGTTAGACTTCATGCCCTTATCATGACGGTAGGATTGGTTCTAACGTTTGTTATCACGCTTGCACTTCCTATATTCGGAAGCGTAATTATTGATTTTGTCAGCAGCTATCTACCATCTGTAGCAGACAATCAAATTGTTTTAAATATTAGTCGCTTTATTTTTTCTTTCCTTACTATGTGTGCAGTATTAACTGTTTTATATATGCTCGCACCAAACGAAAAAGTAACTTTCAAAGAAGCGTATCTAGGAGCAATTGTTGGCACGGTACTTTGGCAAGTTATTTCTCTCGCTTTTTCTTTTTATGTTTCGCAATTTGGGAACTTCAACGCGACTTATGGAAGTCTAGGGGCTGTGATTGTGCTACTAACATGGTTGTACCTTTCTGGATTTGCCATTTTAATTGGAGGGGAAATTAACGCAATTCGTCAATGCCGCGTCTCAGGCAAGAAATGCATTAGTCGCTCCAACGTAGGCTTGGGCAATCAACAGCACTCTGAAAGAGTAAGCTCTTAAACAAAAGCAAATTAATTTAATAGGTAATAGGAGAACACCTTATGTTTATAAAATCAAGATTCCAATTTTGGACATTTCAAATTTTAATGATCGTTCTTATTGTCTTTATCTGTACGAAGATGTCTTTTTTATTCACACCGATTGTCGTGTTTATTTCAACCATCTTCCTACCGATTATCGTAGCAGGATTCCTATACTTCCTGTTTAGCCCTGTGGTTGGGTTTTTACAGAAAATAAAAATTCCGAAAGTATTAGCTATTTTGCTTCTTTATATTGTATTCATCGGAATTATTACGCTGATTGTTAATTTAGTAGGACCACTTTTAGTGTCACAAATTACAGAGCTAATTAATAGCATCCCGAAAAACATCGATAAAATCCAAAGCTATATGAATCACTTGTCTCATACAAAGTGGTTCAAGTGGACGATCAATCAAGATTACGTCCCGCTTGATAAAGCAAAGGATTGGGCGATGAATGCATCTCCGGGATCATCTCATACGGTGACCAACAGTCTTCAAAATATTTTCGGAATGGTCACAAATTTGGCGTTAACTATCGTAACGGTACCATTCATTTTGTTTTATATGTTAAAAGACGGAAATCGACTTCCGAAAGCAACAATGCGTTTCTTCCCAGCCTCTTATCGTGAAGAAGGCCTAACAATTATGGAAGAAATGAACAAAACCCTTGCTGTTTACATTCAAGGACAAATGCTTGTTGCGCTATTTGTAGCTGTTGTTACTTCGATCGGCTATTTTATTATCGGGTTGAAATATGCGCTTCTTCTAGGAGTGTTAGTAGGGATTACAAACATCATCCCGTATCTAGGGCCATTTATCGGAGTTACACCAGCTGTTATTATTGGCCTGTTGGACTCACCTTTTAAAGCGGTATTGGTGATTGTTGTTGTCGTAATCGTACAACAGCTAGATGGACACTTAATTTCACCGTTAGTGATTGGAAAACGATTGGATACGCATCCGTTGACCATTATCGTTTTACTATTAGTTGCAGGGAAACTAGCAGGACCTATTGGCATGATTTTAGCAATTCCAACGTATGCGGTAGCAAAAACGGTCATTCTGCATTTGGCACGATTGATAAAATTACAAAGACGATATAAAAAATTGCAGCATGATCCGATCGAGTAGAGACTATGATAGAATAATAAAAAAGACAGCTATAAAAGCTGTCTTTTTTCTGTTGTTTTTTGTGGAAAAAAGTAAGTTGTAATAACAAAGGCCTACAGTTTCGACAAAAAATTTACAAACAAATATAATAATAAAATTTAAAATCATTATGAAAAATTCTAATAATTATTTTTTTGGGAAAACAATTTTAAAACTTATGGGAAGAATAAAAACCCTTATAAACGGCATTTTAACAATAAATTAACATAAAATTGGTTGAAAATGTAATAAAATATCTCTTCCATCATCGACATTATATGTAAAAATAGTCTTGACATATAGTAGATATATCCATAATAATAATATTAATAAAATATATTTAAATTTTTCCGAAATTTTAAATTATAAAAATAATTCCGGAACATTCCTACTAACTATACTCGGTACAAAAGTCACCTTTTATATAAACCAAATGCGCTTTTAATTATCTAACTTTTCTGACATGATAATGACAAGCAATGAGGTAGAAGGTGCGTCTTGCTAATTAAAAAAAGAAAAAGCAGGGACACAGGCAATAATTCATTGCTTCGAAAACCAAGTATAAATGTAGGAATAGTTGTATTAAAAGCTGAAAAATATCAGCTGGTCAAGCAAACGATCACTCTTGTCAAAAAGATCTTAAGGACTGCAACAGTTCTTGTCGTGACAGAAGTAACAGGAGGCTAGTTATGGGGGAACATTTGTTAGAAATTAAAAATTTATCAACATCGTTTAAAATTAAAGATAAGTATTATGCCGCTGTTGATGATGTATCCATTACGGTCAATTCGAACGAAATTGTAGCTATAGTAGGGGAATCTGGATGTGGAAAAAGTGCTTTGGCTCTGTCTATTAACAGGTTGCATAATAGTGAAAGAACAAAGATGGATGGAAAAATCTTATATAAAGGTAAAGATGTTTTAAGTCTATCTAATGCTCAAATGAATAAGTATAGAGGGAAAGAAATTAGTATGATCTTTCAGGAGCCGTTAACAGCTCTTAATCCTCTAATGACTATAGGGAAACAAATTGAAGAGAGTTTATCTTATCATACTGATCTTTCGAAAAATCAGCGAAAAGATCGTGCATGTGAACTGTTAGATCAAGTTGGGATTCCGAAGCCTGAACTGACGTACAAGCAGTTTCCACATGAACTATCTGGTGGGATGAGACAACGTGCGATGATTGCGATCGCGATTGCTTGTAATCCTTCGCTTATTATTGCGGATGAACCAACAACAGCGTTAGACGTAACGATTCAAGCGCAAATTTTAGATTTACTCAAATCGATTCAAGAAGCAAATGGTATGGGAGTTGTTCTCATTACGCATGATTTAAGTGTTGTAGCTGAAGTAGCGGATCGAGTGGTTGTGATGTACGCGGGGCAAGTAATTGAAACAGGGACAGTTGATGAAATCTTTAATCGTCCTCAACACCCATATACTCGTTCACTACTTAACTCAGTTCCTACTACTACAAGTGTTCAAAATCGTCTTCATGTTATTGAAGGGGTTGTGCCATCTCTTGTGAACCTTCCAAGAAAAGGCTGTCGCTTCAAAGGCCGTATTCCATGGATTGAAGATGCATTGCATGAGGAAACACCGGAGCTTCATGAAGTATTTCCTGGCCATCATGTAAGATGTACATGCTATAAGCACTTTTATTTCAAAAATGCCGAAGGAGAAGAGATCAGCCATGACATTGCTCAGAGTAAATAATCTAAAGGTCTATTTTCCCATAAAGGGCGGCTTCTTTAAACGCGTTGTCGGGCACGTAAAGGCTGTTGATGACGTTTCGTTTGAACTACAAGCTGGTGAAACGTATGGATTAGTAGGAGAATCAGGAAGCGGAAAATCGACTACTGGTAAAGCTATTATGGGACTAAACAAGATTACTAGTGGAGAGGTTCACTTTGGAGGTAAAGACCTTGCTTCACTAAGCAAAAGTGAGTTTAAGCCTTACAAAAAAGACATCCAAATGATTTTTCAGGACCCATATTCATCTTTAAATCCTAAAAAGCGTCTAATTGATATTATATCAGAACCGCTTCGTAATTTTGAACGCATGTCTCCTACGGAGGAGAGAAGAGTTGCTCAGGAATATTTAAGTAAAGTGGGTTTACCGCCTGATGCAATTTTTAAATACCCTCATGAATTTTCAGGAGGACAAAGACAGCGTATTGGAATTGCTAGAGCGCTTACGCTGAAGCCGAAGCTAATTATTGCAGATGAGCCTGTATCAGCACTAGACGTATCTGTACAAGCTCAGGTTCTGAATTTCTTACAAGATTTGCAAAAGGAATTTAACCTCACATACCTATTTATAGGTCATGACTTAGGAGTAATTCGACACATGTGTACACGAATGGGCGTTATGTATCGAGGCCGTCTTGTAGAAGAAGGAACAAGTGATGAAATATATGAAAACCCTCAGCACATCTATACGAAACGACTAATTGCGGCTATTCCTGATATTCGACCTGAATATCGAGAGGAATCCGTGAGCTTCAGAAAAGACGTAGCTAAGGAATATAAAGAATCCTATAGTACTTATTTTGACAAAGACGGAAGAGCGTTCGACTTGCAGCCTGTTTCAAATACACATCGAGTCGCATTGCCATAAGGAGAGGGAAAATTATGATAAAACTAATTTTACGACGCATATTAATTATGATCCCTCAGCTTTTTATTGTCAGTGTAATCGTTTTTGCTTTAGCAAAAGCTATGCCAGGGGATGCTTTAACTGGTAGAGCAATGAATCCAAACGCAGATCCTAAAGTACTCGAAGAACAAAGAGAGAAGCTAGGATTGAACGATCCAGTATCAACTCAATACGTACGATGGATTAAAAATGTTGCTCAAGGGGATCTTGGTAAATCATATACTCATAAACTAGCAGTTACAGATATTATTGGAGATCGTCTAGTCAATACAATTTGGCTTGGTATTTTAACATTAATTTTAACCTATGCACTAGCCATTCCAATGGGAATTGTGAGTGGACGCTGGAATGATAGGTGGCCAGATAAATTAGTTACCGGTTATAACTATTTAACATTTGCCACACCGTTATTTATCTTTGCACTTGTTGTGTTATTCCTATTTGGATTTAAATGGGATTTGTTCCCTACTAGTGGTTCAGTAGATCCTCAAGTAGAAGCAGGGACGTTTGCTTACTTTTTAAGTAAGATTAACCATATGATTTTACCAGCTTTTTCACAGGCATTAATTGCCACAACTGTTACGGTTCAGTATCTACGAAATGAAATTATTGAAACAAAATTCAAGGATTTCCCTCGAACAGCACGTTCTAAAGGGGTACCTGAATCAAAAGTATACTCTAGCCATATCTTGAGAAACTCCCTATTACCGGTTGCAGCCTTTTTAGGATATGAAATTACAGGTGTAATCGGAGGCGCTGTTTTTGTTGAAAACATCTTTGGTTATCCAGGAATTGGTCAGCTGTTTGTATCTTCTATTAATCTACGTGATTATAGCGTAGTAACAGCGCTCGTTTTAATGACTAGTCTTGCAACGCTAGTTGGAACGCTTTTATCGGATATGATTTTAAGCTGGGTAGATCCACGGATTCGCATCGAGTAGGGGGGAGAATAGAATCATGGAAGTAGTAAGAAAAGATGCCGCTATTGAGAAATTAGAAAAAAGTCCTTCGGGATTTAGAATTGTTTGGAATGAATTCAAAAAAGATAAATTGGCAATGGGATCGTTAGCGTTATTAGCTCTTGTGTTATTAGGAGTCTATGGTGTTTCTCTATTCTTGAGCCAGGAAGAAATTGTAAGAATTGATTTCTTTGCTATCCATGAGCCACCATCAGCTACACATTGGTTAGGTACTGACTACGGTGGACGTGATATTTTTGGTCAATTAATTATTGGAACAAGAAACTCTTTTACAATTGGACTATGTATTACGGTAATTACGGTTATTGTGGGGCTAACTTTAGGTCTACTGGCAGGATATTTTGGAGGCATTATTGACAACATTATCATGCGTTTAATCGACTTTATTTTAGCACTTCCGTTCTTAATGCTTGTTATCGTGTTTGTAGTAGTAGTTCCAACTTTCTCAATCTCTTATTTCATTTTGATCATGTCTGCTTTTCTGTGGGTGGGAAAAGCAAGGCTCATACGATCAAAGGTGCTAGCAGAGAGAGAATTAGATTATGTATCAGCATCTCAAACGTTAGGAACGCCACACTGGAAGATTATTTTATTCCAAATTCTCCCTAATGTAAGTTCTTTAATCGTTGTTAACTTCACGTTAAATCTTGCAGGAAACATTGGGATTGAATCAGGTCTTACCTACCTAGGGTTCGGTCTTCCAGAAAGTACACCGAGCTTGGGGACACTCGTAAGTTATGCAAGTAATCCAGATATTCTTCAAAATAAATGGTGGGTTTGGGTACCAGCATCAGCAATGATTTTAGTTCTGATGTTAAGTATAAATTTTATCGGCCAAGCTTTAAATAGAGCGGCCGACGCTAGACAGAGAAAAGCCTAAAAGGGGGAAAAAATATTATGGGTATCAATTCAGTTAGAAAAGTATTAAGTACATTGGCTGTATCATCACTTTTATTAGCTGCTTGTGGTGGCAATGAAGAAGGAAGTGGAAAGAACGCAAGCACAACACCAAAGGGACCTGCTCCCAAACAGGTAGAAACGTCTAAATTCTCCACTAGCTTAACAAACGATAAAAAGGCTGTTGATGGTGGAACATTTACTTACGGTTTAGTTTCTGACACTCCATTTGAAGGGGTTTTAAATCGTTTGTTCTATGAAGGTGCTCCAGACTATGAAGTTATTCAATTCTTCGATGAAAGCTTATTAGATGCAGACGAAAACTATATTTATAATCAAGATGGTGCTGCGACATATAAACTGTCTGAAGATAACAAAACAATTACGTTAAAAATTAGAGATAATGTAAACTGGCATAATGGAGATCCTGTAACTGCTGAAGATCTTGAGTATGCTTATGAAGTAGTTGGTAGCAAAAAATATGCTGGTCCTCGTTATGATGCTCAAACACAGGGCATTGAGGGTATGACAGAATACCACGATGGAAAAGCAAAGAAAATTTCTGGAATTAAAGTAATCGACGAAAAAACAATTTCCATTACGTTCAAAGAGGCTAATCCGTCAGTATTAACTGGTTTAATGACAAGCCCACTACCTAAGAAATATTTAGCTGGCATTCCTATCGATAAGTTAGACTCTAGTGATCAAATTCGTAAAAAGCCAATCGGTTTTGGACCATTTAAGATCAAGAAAATGGTTCCTGGTGAATCTGTTGAATTTGAACGCAACGATGATTACTACCGTGGAAAACCAAAGTTAGACAAAGTTATCTTAAAAGTGGTTAACCCTTCTGTAGTAGCTGCTTCTCTAGAGAAAGGTGATATCGACTTTGCTGAAATTACTGCTGATCAGTACGAAAGTGCAGAAAAGTTAAAAAATATTGAAGTTATTGGTAAAGTAGGCCTTGCTTATACTTATATCGGCTTCAAACTAGGTCATTATGATGCTGAAAAAGGCTTAAACGTAATGGATAACCCTAAATTTGCTGACAAGCGTGTTCGTCAAGCGTTTGGATACGCAATCGATAATAAAACAGTTGGTGAGCGTTTCTACAAAGGCTTACGTTTCCCAGCTAATACAGTAATTCCACCATCATTCCCGAAATATCATGATGATAAGGTTAAAGGATTCACGTATGATCCTGAAAAAGCGAAGAAATTATTAGATGAAGCTGGATTCAAAGATACAGATGGTGATGGCTTACGTGAAGATGCAGATGGTAAGAAGTTTAAAATTAACTTCGCTACTATGAGTGGTACAGACATCGCTGAGCCGTTAGCACAGTACTATATTCAAGCATGGAAAGCGGTTGGCTTAGACGTACAGCTATTAGATGGACGCTTAGTCGAATTTAACTCATTCTATGATATGTTAGAAAAAGATGATCCAAAAGTAGACATTTATCAAGGTGCGTGGGGAACTGGTTCAGATCCAGATCCATCTGGAATTTGGGACAAAACGGCTCCATTTAACTACAACCGCTGGGTAAATGATGAAAATGACAAGCTTTTAAAAGAAGGTATTTCTCCAAAAGCGTTCGACGAGAAATATCGCCAAGACGTATACAACAAATGGCAAGAGCTGATTGCTGATGAGGCACCATCTATTCCGACGCTTTATCGTTTTGAAATCTTCGGAGCGAATAAACGCGTGAAGAATTATGATCTTCAAGGTGGAGCTTCAGAACATTGGTGGGATGTTTCAGTTACAGATGATAAACCAGAAACAAGCAAATAATGTTAACACTCAAGAGGCGAGTATTCGCCTCTTGTTTTTTTATATGCGGACAATCATTCGCCCAGTTAAGCTTCCTTCTAAGATCTGTGGCAATACTTCAGGCATTTCACCGAGTGTGAGTTCACGGTGAACAATATCTTCTAACTGAGCTGGTTTTAAATCAGATGCCATACGTTCCCACAGCTTTCTACGTAATGACATAGGACAGTACACGGAATCAATCCCAAGTAAATTTACGCCCCGTAAAATGAAGGGAAATACGGCAGTGGGCACTTTGGCTCCGCCAGTTAAACCGCTGACTGCAACAGAACCACCGTATTGCATTTTACTTAACACAGACGCAAGCTGCTCTCCACCAACAGGATCGACGGCTCCTGCCCATTTCTGACGATCGAGTGCTTTTAGTTTCCCGCTATACACATCATCTCTTGTTAAGACATTCGTCGCACCAAGAGACGTTAAATAATCGTGTGCGGAACTTTTGCCGCTGCTAGCCTCTACCGTATAACCACGCTTTGCAAGCATTGAAACGGCTAAACTACCGACACCACCCGTTGCCCCCGTTACAAGAACAGGACCTTTTTCAGGCGAAAGTCCATTTTCTTCTAGACGATGAACAGAAAGAGCGGCTGTAAAACCGGCCGTTCCTAGAATCATCGCTTCTTTTAGCGTCAGTCCATCTGGAAGAGGAACGACCCAATCTGCTGGCACGCGCGCGTATTCACTATAACCACCAAAATGCGTTACGCCAATTTCATAGCTCGTTGCGATAACTGGGTCACCCTCTTGAAAACGCTCATCTGTAGAAGACATAACGATTCCAGCGAGATCAATTCCTGGCACGAATGGATAGGACGACACAATTTTCCCATCCGGTGTTCCGGCTAAACCATCTTTATAATTGACGCCAGAGTAATATACTTTGATGAGTACATCTCCTTCAGGGAGATCGCTTTGACTGAGTTCTTTTATCGAAAGAGAGAAACCTTCTTCTGTTTTATCTGCTACAAGTGCTTTAAATGTATGGATCACGTGTATCACTCCTTAAAAATGAGAGAGTTAATAATGATGTACCCCTTTTAAAAACATAAAATCATGAAATAATAAATTTTAAACATTTATATGAATCTTTCTAAATCACTCGATAAGCCTTTAGTTTCAGGTCGCCTACCTATGATACGTGATTTTTAAGCTGTTTTCTAATAAAATGAATGTAGGATTTATCGTGAGAAGTGGAAAGGAACGGATTTATGACAACAAACTTTTGGTCTCCGCTTCAGCTTTCTCTGGAGATATCGGTAGTAGCAGGAATAATCGTTATTATTTTAGGTATTTTATGCGCTAGATTGATGGCAAGGAAAACGTTTAGAGGGAAAGCCGTAGTGGAAACGATCTTTCTACTGCCTCTTGTACTGCCTCCATCAGTCGTTGGTTTTTTATTAATTGTTGTATTCGGGCAACATAGTCCGTTAGGAAGAGCGATCGAATGGGTGTTTCATCAGCCCATTATTTTTACGTGGTGGGCGGCAGTTATTTCAGCAATTGTCGTGGCGTTTCCACTCATGTATCAATCCGCACGGACAGGATTAGAGGCAGTGGACCGTGATATTGAAGATGCCGCACGTGTAGATGGAGCAGGGGAATGGAAGGTATTTAGAAGCATATCGATCCCGCTTGCGATAAAGTCAATTGTAGCCGGAGGAGTTCTTAGCGTGGCAAGGGCACTAGGGGAATTTGGGGCAACCCTTATGTTTGCAGGTAATATCCCTGGAAAGACGCAGACGACCCCTACAGCTATTTACTTAGCGATTGATTCTGGCAATATGCACTTAGCATGGCTATGGGTGCTAAGTATGATTGGAATCTCATTTTTGATGTTAATTATCGTTAATCTTATACGTGATTAAAAAACGAACGATGCAAGGGCATCGTTCGTTTTGATTAGTTTTCAATTACATCAACATCTTCAGCTTTTACAAAAGCATAGCGATGGTTGAGATGAATACGATAGTATTCGTCCTTGCCATAGACCATTTTATGAACGCCGTATGGATTTAACGTATACGTCGTGGCGTTATAAAAGTCGCTGTTTGCTTTTTCAGCTGCCACGTAATATTGTCCTTCGCTAATCGTATATTGTAGCGGTACGTTATCACGCGGGGTGACATCTTCCGGATAGACAGATGCTTCAGGATACGCAGCTCCGTATACTGGAATATTTTGTTTTCCTTTTTTCGGTGTAATAAGCGTTCCTTTTACATGAGCTGTATATCGGTTGTTCGGATTAAAAAACCAAACTTTTTGTCCGCCATACCAAATTGCATTCCAATCACCTTTTGTTTCGGCTAATGCAAAGGTTTGTCCGGCTTTCCCTTTATTCCCCCAATCAAGCGCTTGTTGACTACCGCCAAATTTAAGGGCTGGGTCATGAAAGAGGGGAGCATCCAAGCTCGGCTCGGTATAGAAATAGATAAAATTAGCAGACTGCATCGCTGGGGACGCATCGCTTACTACCGGCTTATTCGTTTTAAAATGTGGTGTTAATGTCACAATTGTAGACGATGGTTTCCCTTTTGAAGCTGTAATGGGTGCTCCCACAAGCTGCATATAATGTTCCCAATCCCAAAATGGACCAGGATCTGAATGCATGGCACTTTGTCTAGCAGGGGATAGTCCAGGTACTTCCTCATGACCAATAATATGAGCACGATCAAGCGGAATATTGTATTTATGACCTAAATAGCGAACAAGCTTTGCAGAAGAGCGGTACATCGGTTCACTAAACCACGTTGCACCTTGTAGGGCGTAGCCTTCATGCTCAATTCCGACTGAGTGCATATTAAAGTACCAATTACCTGCGTGCCAGGCGATGTCCTTATTGTGCACCATCTGTGTAACATGGCCGTCAGAAGAGCGTACGACGTATTGGGAGGTGGCAGAGTAAGGATTTGCAAATAAGCGAACCGTACCGTCATAGCTCGTCTCAGTATCGTGAATGACAATATAGCGAATATCAGGTCCAAACGAAGGACGATCAGCTACATCATAATTGCTATAGTCACTTGGGTTGGCACTTTTTTGCTCGTAAAAAGCGGGAACGTAGTCACAGGAAACGTTCGCTGGACATTCAGCACGGTTGTATACCTTGTCTTTAGTCATTTTCTTGGCGCTTTTTAAGTTCGGCTTGGTCGGTGAAGCTCCCATACTAATTCTTTGTCCATCAGTCGTTGTATGTACGATACCTGTTTGAATGGTGTTATATACGTCATCTGCAAATTCTAGCGCTGCGTTCGTATCTTTTGATTGACTGTAGCGTGCTACTGCACCGTACCAGTCTTCTTCAGCCTTTGGGATGCTTCCGGTTCCTTCTTTTGCATAGTTAGCAAGTAAAGCTGCTGCTCCTCGTATATTTTGAACAGGATTTTTTTTCAGTACGTCTGTTTTTTCGTGGATTAACTCTGCTGCCTGCTGTAAAGGCTGTTTGGAAACAGAACTTGACCCGTCACCTTTTAAATCATCCGTGAGCGTAGTAGGGAGATCAACTAAGTGCATCGGCCCGTACCCACCAGAAGTGCTAGGGTTTCCATCATGATCTTCAAATTGTGAGAGATTATAAGATAGAGAGAGAAGAACGCGCAACGGGACATGGAATTCTGTCGCTGCTTTTTGAAACTCGTTTTGTAACAAATGAGGTGAGCTCATATTTTGTTGGTTTGATACGCTCGTTCTAGTATCGGCACTCGATAGAAGTGAACCTGAAAAGATAACGGTTGTTGCTATAGATAGAGAAGTGAAATGATGAAACCACTTTTTTCTTTTTTTCAAACGTAAAACCCTCCTTTATTCATTTAGAGAGTTAATTGGCTAGTAATTTGTCGAATTCCTTTATAAAATGCAGAAATGAGAAGAAGAGACTAGGGGAACGTAAAAAAGCTAATCCAATTGGATTAGCTTTTTTGCTAGGGTTGTACTTTTAATAAGATTTAGCGAACGCTTTTAGCACCCATATAGCGTTTTGACCAATAGCTGTTACTTAAAGAAGCAATAGATACGCCCTGTGAGGAGGAGCTATGAATAAACTTGCCATTTCCTACGTAGATCCCCGCATGGGATGCACCGCTTGTGTAAGTATGGAAGAATACGATATCTCCTGCTTTTGGTGAAGAAACTTTAGAGCCCTTCTGATAAATACCCGCAACTGTTCTTGGTAATGTCACGCCAGCGCTTTTTTTGTATACATAGTTTAAGAACCCACTGCAGTCAAAACCGCTTGGTGTTGTACCGCCCCATTTGTAAGGAACGCTCATGTATTTTTTCGCTGTGCTAATAACAGAAGCAGAGCTGTAAGAAACAACACCTTTTACGCTTGAAGTTGGTTTTGAAACAACGCCAAGTGCTTTAAAAGTTCCTGCTCCGACAACACCATCTGCACCTAGGCCACGGCTTTTTTGAAAAGATTTTACGGCAGCAGCAGTAGCTGATCCGAAATATGTAGTTGTTGTGCCTTTAAAATAACCTTTTGATTTCAATACGCTTTGAAGTTGTTTAACCTCTGTATGTGTCATGCCTTGTTTTAATGTATGATCACCTAATGCAGCTTGTCCAACTACTGGACTAGCTAATAGGATGCCTGCAAGTGTTAAACTTGAAATAAGTCGTTTCATCTTTTTAAGTACCCCCTGAAAATATTTCCTGTCTCTCTAAGTAATTCATATTCTATCATTATTCGACAGTGTTTTAGGTTACAGTTATATTACAAAATAACTACAAAATGATA